>JBCCNG010000539.1:0-3477 GCA_039025955.1 Cyanobacteria bacterium P01_C01_bin.72
ATTGCTATCTGTTCTGGATATATTGCCTTGTAGCGAAATTAAAGTTTTAACCAAACTTAATTGGGGCTAAATCTAAGATTCTAATCTCATGTAATTTTTAGTTTAGCCAAGTTACAAATAGCGTATTTAGACGAAATGTTTAATAAACTCCAGCCCAAAGCTCTAATCTAGATCAGCTATTAAGCCAATTGTTCTAAATCTTTGCAGAATTAAGCTGGATACAAGCAATTAAGCGCATATTACAGCATAAGATTGTTTGATATTTCTCCATATTTCCAGGTTTCTAGGTCATTTTTTATTCTTTACTGGTGAGCAAAATGTCATATAAAAATGCAGTCTTGGATGACTATAATCTTCAGAGAGGATTGGCAAAAGTTAATCCGAAGTTTGGTGACTTTGTCACGCGAGTAGCGGGTGAAGCTTGGGGTTTACCATTAATTGATCAAAAAACAAAAGCTTTGATTACAATCGCCGTTGATGTTGTCAATCAAGACCATACAGGTGCAGGGAATCCTTTTGGTGCGCACGTACAAATGGCTTTGCAGCAGGGAGCAACTCGCGAAGAGATTGAAGAACTTCTGTTATTCATGTGTGTCTATGCAGGTTTTAATAAAGCAGCAGCTTGCTTCGGAACGCTGAATGAAATTTTTGCTTGAAAAGCCTCGTATTCTATATAAGTCTCTGGTTCAGCTTTGGATTTAAACATCTTGCCCTGATGGTCTCTTAACTAACTTATTAGTCCAACCAATTATTTTTTGTTCCCATGCACAAACAGAAAAATTCTACTGTCGAATCGCAGAGATTAGATTCTAATAACCTGATCTCTAGCAAGCAAACTCAGATAAAAGCGAGAGTCAATTATTATCAAGATCTAGCAGCAGATTATTCTCGACCTGGACAGGTGACCGCTAATGTGGCTCAACAAATGATCCAGCAAGGAGAAATCATCGTCGGGATGAAAGAAAAAACTTTGCCTTCAATCAGTCCCGACTATACCGTCGAACAAATAGAACAAGAAAATCGGGAATGGTGGCCAACACATTGCGAGGCTTTGAGACAGGGTAGAGGTGACATTCTGACTGGTGAATACCGCGATGATTTAATCTATTTATGTCAAGACGGCCCTTATTATGGCTTGGAGCAACAAAAAGAACGAGAGAAACACTGGTGGGCATTAATTGCTCAACCTAACGTAACTATGCTTTGGCCAATCGTTATGTTTCATGGTGAATTTGTTTATTTTGAATGGAATTGTCTTGATGATCAAACTTATGAAACAATTGCCAAAGGTAACGTTACATGGGTACGTCGTGGACATAGAGGAGCATGTTACCTCAAAACAGAACAGCTAACTTTTTATCGCGATGTTTTTGCTCCTGCCAGACTGCTTGAATTGATCAGTGTCAGTCAATAATAGCCAAGATCAAAGTATACAAGTGAGTCTGAATTTTAAAATCGAATAAACTATACGAATGGTGTTGCAATATGTCCCTAACTATTCCCAAGTCAAACTATGCAATTCGAGACCAAAAAGGAACAACAGCATTCTATGTTTTACTGAAAAAGAATCCTCGAATTTCTCTAAAACTATTTGATGACTATTGGAGAAATGTTCATGGACCAGTTTGCGCCCGCCTTCCAGGTCAATATCAATACTGGCAGTTTCATGTAAAGCATAGCCAAAAGGATTTATGGTCAATTCATCCAGACATTGAATACGATCTCCCTCCCGAAGATCAGTTTGATGGCATTGCCGAATTAACTTTTACTAGAGAAGAAGAGCGTCAAATTTGGTTTAAAGCGGCAGCCATTTTAATGAATGATGAACAAAATCTGTTTAGTAAAGCCATTGGCTATAACACCAGCCCGAATAATTCCTTAACCTATCTTGATCGTTTAGCGACGGGAGATCCCAACGGAAAAATTGATTGTCTCAAACTACATGTTCTGGTAAAAAAAGCTGATAGTGCTAGCCTGAGTTCTTTTCGCGAGTATATGAGCAAACATTTTGCCCAGAGAATTATTCAAAATGATTCGGTACTGAAATTTCGCCTCCACTTATTTGAGGAAGTAGATAATTCTCGTCCCGATGCTGGTCTAGTAATGCATTCAGAGCCTTTAGAAAAACAGTATCAGGCTGCTTTTGAAATAGCTGTTGCTAACACTTTGAAAAAGCAACAGTTTTTTGCTTCCACAGATTATTTAGCTGCCAGTGAAAACATTAGCCAATATGTCAAACAAATTAATCCTTTTCCCGAACGCACTGCCTATACTTTTGTTTATGGCGGCAAAATGACCTTGGCGGGTCAAAGAGGTTCTACTGTTGCCGAGTTGATTACAGAAGTGGGAGCAGTTAACCAATTACAGTCAGACGTGGTTGATTTAATGAGTGGTCAAACTTCTAACCTGTTTTAACTTGCTTCTGTCAAAGTAGGTAGAGTTGCTCAAGTTGTCTTGGTGTAATAGAGCTGACCGGTATAACCTTGGTAGTGGCGGGAGAAAGCTGCAGGTCTTGATACTGCACGAAAGCTAGGTCATTTAAATCGATTGATATATATGTAGGAAAATCTTCTAGCAGGTGACGAATTTCCGTGGCAATGAAATCTGCTTCGGCAATGGTTAACTGAGCATTGATTGTGCCTAACCGTAAATAGAAATCATTGTCCACTGCTTCAGGGGTAGCATGATATTTATGCAGCAGATTAAACTGCTGAAAACTACGGCGTAGATTATCTATAGCTAAGGTAACGGCTTGAACTTGCCATGACCAACCGATTAAAACAGGTATAGTTTGCTTTTCTGCCGACTGGAGTTGAAAAGAGCGATCGCCGAGATGCTGACCACGACTTAAAAAGTTATACTCCAGGTGACGACGGTATCCTCCAAAACGAATTGTTAGGGGAAGCTTCATTTGCTGCTGAAGATAGTTAATTACTCCAGCAAAATCAATCGATCTGATTTCTTGTCTTCTTACTTGAAACCACTGACTAATTACAGTGCCGTTTTCCCTTGCGCCTTCGCAACCAATAATTGTGCCATGAACTTGCGCCATCTGATAGGGAATAAATTGGTTTTGGAGTAGCTGATGGTTGGCAAGATGAGTTTGCAGTTTTTCAATTAAGCCCTGCAATTGATTAGGTTTCTCGCCATAAAAAGAAACCAGACTAACGTTCGTCGAGTTATTCATACCTGCGTTTAGCTTTTTCTATGAGAAACCTGTACTACCTATATCTACTAGCTGAGATAATTCAGGCGGTCAGCATCGCGAACACTTCCCGCGACTTCTGGCTACGAACAAGCGATCGCAGATTATACTGAAGCCATCCGTCTAAATCCTCAATCTGCTAAGGCTTACTATAATCGGGGTAATAGCTATTACAGTTTAAAACAATACGAACAGGCGATCGCCGATTACAATCAAGCAATCACAATCAATCCTCAACATGCCAATGCTCACTACAATAGAGGTCAAAGCTA
>JBCCNG010000540.1:0-3474 GCA_039025955.1 Cyanobacteria bacterium P01_C01_bin.72
CGCCGAGCTTTTAAATGCGATGATTGAATAGGGAAAGAAATTACTCATTGAACACATCAATTGGCGATCGCTTTTATTCTAATGAAAAACGAGTAATTAAACCGCGTCCACAACGCCAAGATAACTATTGAATTATTAATAGCTCCCGTAATTCTTTCTTGCAAATGTGATTTGCGATCGCAAGCATCAATAATAGTTAAACTAGACTCACCCCACGGTAAACGCTCTTGTAAAGCCTGAGCGCTGGACTTGGGGGTAGCCTCGGGAGGAGTAGGAATAACTTCACTCAGTTTCTCTTTTGCTTCAGAAATTACTTGAGCTTCTGCTTTTTGTTCAGATATAATTATCTTTTTTTGTTAGTTATTACAAATTATTAAGACAAATCTTGAGTCTGAATCACTCCCTCTGAAGTAATATTTATCCTTGTTTGTTATCCGTCAAAGATATTTCTTTTGCCTAAAAGCTGAAAGCTACGAACTAATAGCCTTTCAACGAAGCGTCTTGGTCAGCATTACATGCGGCGAACTAAACGCCTTTGTTTGCGTTTTACGCCGAACGGCGCATTCGCGCCAGCGCTGCGAAGCAGCTTTGAGGGCGAGGCGAATGCCTCTAGTCGTGCGGTGCGAAGCACCAGTGTTGCCGAAGGCAACCAGAACGCACAGTCCCTTCGGGACAGGCGCGGCTAGCGCCGCTTTGGGCGAAAGCCCTGTCGCTCGCAGACGATATGCGAAGCGGTATCCTTTAGGACGATCTGCCCCCTTCGGGGGCTGCGCCTCTGTGGGTCTGACCGCTAATTCACACTAAGCGTAATGCTGAATTAGTCATCCATTTGCCACGGCTGAGTGATATTGCCTTCATCCAAAATCTTTTTCGGGCGCAGAATTAAAACTAGCTGCCCCAGAATTGGCTCACTGGGTTCAGTTTCAAACCAGCGTACTTCCAGCGTGTTGGCTATTTCCACCACAAAGTAGCTGTTGACATCCCAGTTTTTATTTGCTCGATCAAGAATAACGAGTACTTCTTCTATCTTGCCACCTAGATACTTGGGCAATAAATTACTCGGACAGATATATCCTACTGGATCTACTGCTTTGAGAATTGCTTGCCAGCCAGGAATCGGCACATAAGCACCGCCATTAGCTTTGATGTGACTGAATGACTCTTGAATTTGTACCTGTTCAACTGTTGATATATCTTGCCCATTTAAGGGATAAGATCCTGCCAAGGGAACTATGCGTGGCAACTCTTCCTCTAATTCCAAACGATACAGAGGCAGTAGAGGTTCAGAAACACTTTTGACTATACTAAAGTCACTAAGTAATTTTTCGATCGCCTCTCTAGCGGATGTAGAATAAGCAAATTTTAATCCTTGAGCAATTAAACGCGATCTCTGTTGGAGATCTTTTTGTGCTTTGGCTCGTTTCCAGGATAAATATGCCACCCAGTCTCCTGGATGATTGGTAAAGGCAACTGGTATCTGAGACATGCGGGAAACATCTTTAATCGCCTTGGCGATAATGACCGCGCCATCAATATTAACCTTCTTATCATGAGCTAATAAACTAGCGTCTACTCGTTGCTGCTGATTAAGCACCCGAAATTCGTAGAGGACATCGCTACGGGGACCACGATAATAATCTAAAATCCCATCTTCTACTCCCGCTTTCAGCAAATTATCAAACACCTGTGCCGCAACAATCACGAGGTTTTGCTGACTGTTTTGAAACCCCGTGTCTTCAAAGATCCTTTGGCTACTAAATCCTGCCTTCTGTAGTTTTTGGCATCCCTGTCCCCACTCTACCCAAGTACCCTCTTTATGCAGGAGCGATCGCATTAATTCTTGAGCCTCTGCTTCAGACATTTTTAGCTGGCTATCTTGCGGCATATTATCCATAGTTATTACTTATTATTTCCCTGATCCCATAGTCTCCATTTCTTAATCTCTATCCTTCACTATTGATGAAAGTGAGTCAAAGAATGCGGCACTTCCAAACCATTCGACTCCATCAAACTAGGGTTACTCATAATCTGATCAGGTACACCATCTGCAACAATTCTTCCTTGGTTGAGCATAATAACGCGATCGCAAACTTCGAGAATCAATTCTAGATCATGAGATGAGATCACTGTTGTTTCGTGAGACGAGTTTAAAAAGTGGATTAATCTGCGTCTGGCTCTCAAGTCGAGATTAGCACTCGGTTCATCATAAAGCACTATCTGTGGCAGCATGGCGAGTACAGCGGCAATCGCTACCATACATTTTTCTCCCCCCGAAAGCTGATGAGAAATGCGCTCGGCAAGATGGGTTACTCCCGTCAATGATAATGCCGCATTGATTCTGGCTTCTATTTCCGCAGGCAGTAATTCAATATTTTCCAAGCCAAAAGCGATATCATCACGTACTGTAGGGCAAAATAGCTGATCGTCAGGGTTTTGGAATACTAACCCAATCTCAGGATTAAATTCCCCAGCCTGGACAAGACGATCAAACAGCTTAACTTCACCATAGGTCGGGTTTAAAATACCGCAGATAGTTAAAAACAAACTAGTTTTCCCCGCGCCATTTGCACCGATTAGACCGACTGTTTCACCAGCAGCAATATCCAAATTAATATCGGTTAAAATAGCTCTTTCTTCGTTGTAGCTAAAGCAAATATTTTGTAGAGCGATCGCCTTAGTCTTAAGAGATAATTGGTTTGCTGTCTGCACAAGATTATTCATTGAGTTTCTACGGTATGATATTGAGCTATTTTTCGAGTAAGAATCACATTTCAGACAGCTTGATCTGATACTAAAAACTAGGCAAAGTCACTTCTAAAATTATTAATATTATTCCAGTAATTGTGGTTATTAATGTTGCCAAGATGCTGTAACTATGACCGTGAGAAATATTAGGCTGACGCTTTACCTTTTGCAGATTGGTTTGGCTTCCATAGCCCCGTAAAATCATCGCTTGATAAATTCTCAAAGACCGCTCATAACTTCTAATTAATATGCTACCAGTTAACTGAGCAAAAACTTTTAAATTTCGGCGAGTAAAACCTTTAGCTCTAAACCCTCTTAATTTCATCGCTCGCTGCATAGTAAGTAAGGTATCGCTCAATTCTTCTAGGTAACGATAGGCAAGCAGGCTCATATCAACAATTACTCTTGGTAATCCTAGTGAGCGCATGGCTTTAATTGTATTTAAAAAAGGAGCTGTACCAAACAGAACCAAACTCACAGTTAGAATGCAAAAAAAGCGTACTGTAATTAATAGTGCTTGCCAGCATCCCTCTTCCCTGATGCTTAAGCCTCCAAACTGAAAAACTGAGGTTTCTCCTGATATAAAAGGAAGAAAAATCACTACTGCTAAAATAAACCATCTTGGATAGCGTAGGCGCTTGTGCAAAATATCTGGCTGCTGCCAACCATGGTTTTAGTTACCTGCATTTTATTTTCTCTTTCTAAAATTCCCTTGACGTTTTTGCTCAA
>JBCCNG010000541.1:0-3456 GCA_039025955.1 Cyanobacteria bacterium P01_C01_bin.72
GTTAGACAGAATAGCTACGATGCCATTTTGGGCTGCTATGAAGACTGCATTGATGAACCCTTGCTGCAAGCGGCGGGGGATAAGCTCAAGCTAGTTTCGGTGATGAGTAATGGGATTGAAAATGTCGATCTCGCAGCTTGTCAAAAATATGGAGTCAAGGTGGCTAATGTCCCGGGGGTAACGACTGATGCCATTGCCGACTATGCGATCGCCCTCTTATTAATGGGTATTAGAAGACTTGATCGCTATCTGCCAGGGGAACAAGACTCAGTAGCACCCTACTACTATTTGGGGAATCTACATGGTTTTGCCCTCTCTCAGCTAACCATTGGGATCGTGGGCATGGGTCAAATCGGCAGGGCGATCGCTAAACGGCTGGTGGGTTTTGGTTCTCGTACTGTCTACTGTTCTCGGCAACCCAAGCCCGAATTAGAACAGCAATACTCCCTCAAATATCTAGGTTTCGAGCAGCTACTGTCTGACTCAGATGCCATTATCATCTGCTGTTCTCTGAACGAATCTACTCGTAATTTATTTGCTGCGTCTGCATTTAAAACCATGAAGCAAAGGGCAATTTTGCTCAATCTTGCCAGGGGAGAAATCTGCAACCAAGATGACCTTTACCATGCCTTGAGTGAGGAGTCGATTGCCATGGCGCTGTTAGATGTTACCGCACCAGAACCCCTACCACGAACTCATCCCCTACACCAGCTTGATAATTGCCTCATTTTTCCTCACATTGCCACGAATACCGAAGACAGTCGGCGCGAGATTTGCGATCGCGCCTGGCAACAAATACTTACAGTTCTACTTTCAGCATCAGGAGAAACAATATGTTGTTAATCAGAAATAAATACAGTTACTCTCTCAAGCTAGCATTCCTTTATACACTTTCTCGGTTTAAATTAATCCACAATTTATTACCTAGTAGCCTAAAAAATCAATTACCTGTTGGCTGGAATTTTAAAATGTTCTGGACTGCTTTTATTTCAGGGGGAGAAAGATTTTATATCGACTATTTCTCTCGCTTAAAACAGCCTGAAAATTATCTGCCCAAAGTATCAGTTGCAGAAGAATTCAAGCTAACAGAAGAAGATATTAAGTTCTTCCATGAAAATGGCTATATTGGTCCTTTCGATTTAGTTTCTCCGGAAGAAGCAGAAAGTCTAGTTAATCATGTCCGCAGCCATATTTTTAATACTGAATCTGTGGTGCAAGGGGAATATAAGCAACTAGGAGAAGAGAATAATAATGATGTTGGTGTGCTTCCCACAACTAATAACAAACTTGAAAATACGGGTAAAAAGTATTTCTCTCACAAATTTTCTTCACTCCTCAATCGCCATTTAGATGACTCTACAATAGGAAATTTAGTTCAAAGTCCAGCAATTATAGAACGTTGCGCTCAATTAATTGGTTCCGATCTTCTTTTATGGCGTTCTGCCTTTTTTGAAGTTAATGGCAATACTAAGGGTACTTTATGGCATCAATCGAGTAATCGGATTGCTCAGAATATGCGAGAATCCGTAGTCACTCCACCTAATCCTAATGAGATTTTTCAACTAACCTGTTGGATTGCCCTAACCGATGCGAATGAATATAACGGGGCGATGCACTTAATTCCTGGAACTCATAAAGAAATCTACCCTCTAAAGCTAGATAAAACTCAAACTTTAATCGACCAAGAAAATGCCGTAGGCGGTAACTATTCATCACAAATTGATTATCCTGCTGATAGCCCAGCAACAAGAATAATTCCGATGAAAGCGGGGCAATTCTTTTTATTTTCAGAACGAGTTATTCATGGTTCGGTTGATAATGTTACCGATGAAGCAAGGCTAGCATTAAATTGCCGTTACGTTACCACAAATACTCGTGTATATACCCCAGAAATGTTGCAAAAAGGTCATCAAAACCTAGAGTACAACATTAAAAACTTAGATCTAAGTCAATGGCACGCCATATTGGTACGAGGAGAAGACCATTTTGGTTACAACAAAATTAAAACACCAGACAATCAATCGACCAAGATCGAGGTAAAGCAAAGATAAAAACTAAAAACTTGACTCGAATAATTTATTTGGCGTTGCTGGATTGAGGGATGATTCTATAATTTTAACTACCAAGTAAATCAACTAAAAGGCTAAGAGCTAAGAAAAGATTACTACATGGATTGAACTAAACGCCTGTGTCGATTTCACATCTTAAATTAGCAACGCCATTTATTTTACCGAAGTAAAAAGCGTTATTTGTTTTGGATACAATAGTTTGTTTTTTCACGATCAAAAATCGAATCTCTGCCTTAAAACGATTACCTTCATACCTCATAAGTCTGATAACCGCTATAAATAACGCTTTGTTTGAGATTTATCTAGCAATCAGATCGAAGTCATACAGATTAGTCGAACAAATATCATGTTAGCAACAGAAATAAATCGAGAGAAAACTATCTCCAAACTAATAGCAACTAAGGACTTTCTCCAAGTTGAATGGGAGGACGGGGTAAAGAGCGAATTTTACTATTTGTGGCTGAGAGACAATTGCCCAGCTACTCCTCGCGTTAATTGTCAGCGTACTACCGACCCTTTGAATATTCCTGCCGAGTCCTACCCCGAAAAAGTGAGCCTCAACCAGAATAAAAAGGTCGAAATTGTCTGGGCAAATGAGGGTCATGTAAGTGAATTCGAGCCTAGCTGGTTACGCAACCGTGGCTATGCCCCTGCCAAGACAGCACAATCGGGGCTGCCCCGACTGTGGGGCGCGTCCAAAGCAAATGCGATCGCCAGAGCAGATTACCAGCAGGTTTTACAGGATGAAGCGAAACTGCGCGATTGGCTCTTAGCAGTGCGTGATGAAGGGATTGCCATTCTCGAAAATGTAACTACCGAACCAGGTAAAATTTTAGAGGTAGCATCGGCAATTGGCTGCGTGCGTCCCACCTATTGGGGTAGCTGTAACGATATTAAATCTATCGCCAATCCAGAAACTGATGCCTTTACCAACTTAAGAATTTTACCCCATACCGATCTATCCTATTTTGCTGCCCCTCCTGCCTATTTAATTTTTCACTATTTGCAAGTGGCAGAGATTGGTGGAGAGAATACCCTGATCGATGGTTTTAAGGTTGCCGAGGATTTGCGCCAACAAGCCCCAGAGAAGTTTAAGCTGCTCTCAACTTTACCCGTAGAGTTTCGCTTCCAGCATACCGATGCCGACCTAGTGGGATTGGGAGAAATTATCCATCTTGATTCCTCGGGTGCAGTAAAATCAATTCGTTTTTCTTCCCGCGCCATTCAGCCGTTTAACTTTGCTCCCGCACAAATCAAACCCTATTACGCAGCCTATCGCACCTTTCTAGAGATGTGTAATAGCGATGAGTATCAACTACGCATCAAGTTTAAGGCAGGAGATTTTGTGGTCTTAGACAATCACAGACTCTTACACGGCAGGACTCAA
>JBCCNG010000542.1:0-3454 GCA_039025955.1 Cyanobacteria bacterium P01_C01_bin.72
AATTAATTTTGTATGCCCACTTAACCGCTATAAACTTACCCAGTAAACCTCATCCAGTCACCTCTTCAGGCACAACAAGCAACTCGCGTGTATATAGGGGCAAGCCCTTTGTCCAGCCTTTTGAAAAGCCGCGGGATCGCTCGTCAAATTAAATACGTGACAGCTATTGGTGACAGTTTGTTCCTCACTTATTTTGATCTGTGCTGTCTACAAAATGACGCTCAATCAGCCTTTCCTGTGGCAAACAGACGACCAATAATCTCTTCAATGGGAGGATCGCTAACGCTGAGATCCTGCACCTGTAGCTGCGCCAAAATGTTAGCAATAGTTGCCGTTAGTTTTTCTCGGGGAACAATAAATCGAACCTCCTGCACCAAAGTTTCTGAAGATTCATCTCCCTTTTGAATTGATTCAATCTCACCAAAATCGGCTAATTTTTCCGCTGACAAGGCTTGAGCTAGCTCTACCTTTACCTGACGATAAGGAGCAAAGCGATCAAGTAAATCGTCTAGTAAGCCATCATAAATCAACTGTCCCTGATGAATTAACAACACACGATCGCACAAGGCGGTAATATCAGCCATATAGTGACTGGTTAGTAAGATTGTCGCCCCATATTTAGCGTTATATTGCTGTAAGAATTCCCGCACTGCTACCTGGGCATTAACATCCAACCCCAAAGTTGGCTCATCGAGAAATAATACTTGGGGATGGTGGAGTAAGGCGGCTAATAACTCAGCCTTCATTCTTTCCCCTAAAGATAGCTTTCTTACTGGTTGATGTAGCTTTTCGGCTATAGACAGCATTGTGGCTAATTCCTGGAGTCGTTGCTTAAAAATGCGATCGCTAATGTTGTATACCGCAGCATTTATCTTCAGAGAATCGATAGCGGGTAAATCCCATAGTAGCTGTTGCTTTTGCCCCATTACGAGGCTCGTTTTACGCAAAAACTGCGGCTGACGACGGAAAGGGGTATAGTCTGCTACTTTGACCTTTCCTGTTGAGGGATGAATTAAGCCTGTTAACATTTTGAGGGTAGTTGTCTTCCCCGCGCCATTGCCACCCAAAAATCCGACTATTTCTCCAGGCTGAATTTGAAAAGAGACATTTTGTACTGCCTTGATTTCGCGATAGGTACGGCGAAAAAAATGACTTAGAGTACCTTTTAACCCTGGCTGTTTGATTGCCACAGGATAGATTTTGCTTAGATTATCAACGGCAATAATAGACACAGTTTAGGAATAATGAACAATTATCTATTAATAACTGTACATCGGAAAAGTGAGGGTGAAAATGCTGCCTTTGTTGGGTTCGGAAAGTACGGAGATAGTGCCACCCATGCCTTCGACTAAGGTTTTAACAATTGATAGCCCCAAACCTGTGCCGCCAATGCGGTTGCGAGATTCATCGACGCGAAAGAATCGCTCAAAAATACGTCCTTGCTGTTGGAGGGGAATACCGATACCGCGATCGCATACTTGAATTTGCGCCTGATTATTAACGGCGGCTAACTTGAGGGTAATTGATGTGTCTGGTTCGGAATACTTAATCGCATTATCAATTAAATTTAGTAAAACCTGCTTCAAACGATGATCATCGGCTTTAATAGCAATTAAATCTTTAGTTAGCTCTAAATATATCTTTCTGTCACCGTATTGCTTTGCCATACTTGCTACTATTTCTATCAGATCATTGAGTAAAATATTCTCATTCTTGAACTGCATCTGCTCATTATCTAAGCGTGCCAGATCTAATAAATCTTGCAAAAGCTGTACTGTTCGATCTGCTTCAGATGCCGCAGTGGTCAAGGCTTCAGTTTGCATTTCCGAGAGGTTATTCCCCCTACGTAAAGTACTTTGAATATAGCCCGAAATAATAGTCAAGGGGGTGCGTAACTCATGAGAAACATTGCTCAGTAATTCTCGCTGATGTTCCCAAGAATCTGCCAGCCTAATTAACATTTGATCAACCGTTTCGGCTAATTCTCTAACTTCTGTAGGAGCTTGATCCAAATGAATATGAATCTGATCTAATTTATCGGCGGAAATACCAGAGGTTAAATGGCTAATTCTTTTTAAAGGACGCATGGAACGATGAATATAAAAGGCAATAATTCCCGTCATCAGTCCAATTAAAATAATAGTGGCGATCGCCAAACTGCGGATCAGATTGACGAACATATACTGATCCTCGGTAATATTATGGGCAAAATAAACTCGACCCAAACTTTCATTTTTTACCTCAAGCGAGGTAGCGCACATCAGCCAGTAAGTACCGTTAACATCTTTTACCTGGGGAATTAAAGGTACGTCTTTAACTGACAATAATGCCCCACCAATTTCTACCTGTTTTAAAGTTTGGGACTTAGCAATGACCTGATTTTTTGCCCCTTTAATCCAAATCAATTTATCCGGTGTCGAAAGACTATCAATCGCTCTTTGC
The DNA here is from genome assembly GCA_039025955.1 of Cyanobacteria bacterium P01_C01_bin.72. Lineage (GTDB taxonomy): Bacteria > Cyanobacteriota > Cyanobacteriia > Cyanobacteriales > Xenococcaceae > Waterburya. Next base: position 2,443 of record JBCCNG010000542.1, read on the forward strand.
GCCCCCTCAGCAATAGGAATCATTTCACCATAAATTTCCACATCCATGGGAAAACGTTGGGCAATATACTTCATATTTTCCTTATGGGTAGAAACAAGAATATGCTGCATCCGCACACTTGTCCATGCTGCTAAACTACCCAAGCCCAAAGCGGTAAATGTAGCAATACCAACAGTTAATCTTACTTTTAAAGAAGCCGTATCAAAAAATTTTTGCACTGATTTAGAAAAAGTGGATAAATTCACAAATAATAGGATTGGGGCTAATTTATATTATTGCCTGTATTAAGGTCAGTTCGGGATCAGAAAATTTATCTGTGAGGGTAGCTATAAGCTATCAGCCTTGAGAGAAGTTATTATGACCAACAGTGACAGCAGGCTTCGTCTTTTGATGACGGAGTAATATGTCACTCAAAAACCAACTAAATAATTCCCAAAAGCCACTTTTAAAATCTTCGTACAGTAAGCCTTTCAACTTAACCCGAACTCAGGTTGTATTACATAAAGTGTGCTCGGCTATCCTGAGAAAATGATGAAAGCATCATAATAAACACCTATGAAAGCCGTAGTTAATTGATCAAAGTTTCTTGTTAAATCAGCTAAGTTGAAAACTAGCTTGGGTTAGTAGACATAAATAGAGAAACCATTTGTTCACCCTGAAACTCTTATGATATCTAGCTTACTACTCATTAATCATTACTCATTACTTCTTCGTAACGGTATTAGCTTTTAGCTTTAATCATCGAACCTGGTAATTGTCTAAGATATATCTACAACCCTAATCTTGACCTGCCACAAATTACCCAGCAAATCACTCATGGTACAAGCACCTCTCCAGACTACTAAAGAACTTGCCGTCCTCGCCGTAGACTTAATTCGTCGGGCTGGTTGTGAATATGGAGATATTCGTATCTGTCACAACCGTAGCCAAAGATTATCTGCTCGAGATCGCTCGTTAAATCGCCTCTCAGACAACGTTAGTTCTGGTTTTGGGGTGAGAGTTCTTTTGGATG
>JBCCNG010000543.1:0-3450 GCA_039025955.1 Cyanobacteria bacterium P01_C01_bin.72
CTGGAATAGAAAACTAAGCGCAGAAACCTTGATGCACCCCCCATGTCTTTAGAAAAAAGAAACGTTAATACTTTCAATAATGAAATTAGCTATAGTCGTTCTGATTTATCCTCTGCTTTAGGGAATGGCTCCGTAGGTAGCAGTATGGGAATACCTTTCAAGGGTCACAGTAGCAGTTCCCAAATCCCCAAAGAAGAAATTAGGAGTAATAAAATAGTGCCAAGCAATGTCGCTAAGATTAAAGTAATGGGAGTGGGCGGTGGTGGCTGTAATGCAGTAAACCGCATGATTGAAAGCCAGGTGTCGGGGATTGAGTTTTGGGCAATTAATACTGATGCTCAGGCTCTAGACAACGCGATGGCTCCTCAAAAACTACAGATTGGACAGAAAATTACTAGAGGTTTGGGAGCAGGGGGGAATCCTGCTATTGGGCAGAAAGCAGCAGAAGAGTCTCGCGATGAGATTGCTCATGCTCTGGAAAATACGGATTTGGTTTTTATTACTGCGGGAATGGGCGGTGGTACAGGTACAGGAGCAGCACCGATCGCCGCTGAGGTTGCCAAAGAAATGGGCTGCTTGACTGTTGGAGTCGTTACTCGACCTTTTACCTTTGAAGGCAGAAGACGCACCAAGCAAGCGGAAAAAGGAATTGAAGCCTTCCGCAGTCGGGTAGATACGCTGATTGTGATTCCGAATAATCAATTATTATCGGTCATCTCTCCTGAAACTCCAGTACAGGAAGCGTTTGGCGTGGCAGATGATGTTTTACGTCAAGGTGTGCAGGGTATTTCCGACATTATTACCATTCCTGGTCTAATCAACGTCGATTTTGCCGATGTTAGGGCGATTATGGCTGATGCTGGTTCAGCATTGATGGGCATTGGTCTTGGTTCTGGTAAGTCTCGCGCTAGGGAAGCAGCGGTAGCGGCTGTTTCTTCGCCACTGTTGGAAGCATCGATTCACGGTGCTAAGGGAGTAGTGATCAATATTACTGGTGGTTATGATCTGACTCTGCACGAAGTAAATGCTGCCGCAGACAGCATCTACGAGGTAGTTGACGAAGATGCCAATATTATCTTTGGTGCTGTGATCGATGACACCATGGAAGGTGAGGTAAGAATTACCGTCATTGCCACGGGATTTGATGGCGAGACAGAAGAGTTTGAGCTAGAAGAGCCACAGGCTGAATCTAATAATGTATTCCAAAGCATTGCCAGCGCACCGCAACCCGATCGCAACCGAGTCAATAGAGATAGTGGTCGAATTGAAATTCCTGATTTTTTACAGCGCCGACGCTTTCCCAAAAATTAGGTTAAAGTCAGTTAGATGATTCAATTCAAGCGAGAATGTCAAATATTCAAGCTGATTGCAAACTATCGGTGGTTAAATCTTGACTAAAATAGCCCTAACTATTGCTGGTTCTGATAGTGGTGGCGGAGCAGGGATTCAGGCAGATCTGAAAACCTTCGCCATGCACTGTGTTCACGGTGCGAGCGCAATTACTTGTGTTACTGCCCAAAATACAGTGGGGGTAACTCAGGTAGCAGGGATGGATATCTCTTTAGTTAAAGCGCAGATTGAGGCTGTAGCGGATGACTTAGGGGTCAATGCAGTCAAAACGGGAATGCTGCTAAATTCAGGGATTATCGCCGCAGTTGCCCAACAGATTGAGAAGTATGGGTGGCGACAGTTGATTGTTGATCCAGTGATGGTTTCGCGTTCGGGGGTGCAGTTGATTGATAATGATGCGATCGCCTCCTTGCGTAGTTTATTGATCCCCCAGGCTCTAATTTTGACCCCCAATCGCTATGAAGCCCAGATACTCAGCGGCAGAAAGATTGATAATCTAGAGGAACTGAAGCAGGCAGCGATCGCTATCTATGAGGCAAACCAAGTAGCTGTTTTAGCCAAAGGTGGCAGCCTAGGGGGAGATGAGCAAGGAATCGATATTTGGTATGACGGACAGGAAATACAAACTCTGTTCCAGAAAACAGTTTCAACCAAAAATAATCATGGCACGGGCTGCACTCTGGCTGCGGCGATTTGTGCTAACTTAGCTCAGGGACGGGAACTAGGGCAGGCAGTGGTTGAAGCTAAAACTTATGTTACCCAAGCATTAGAGCATTCTCTTGATATAGGCACAGGAAGCGGACCAGTTGGTCATTTCTTTCCACTTTTGAAATCTATTTAGAAATCTATATTAATTAAATATTTAATTTAAGATCTAACTTTATTACCCAGTTTTCATCAGCTCTTTTTTCTGGAGTCTCAAGATCATGAAACTATCAACCAAGATTGAAGCGATTATTTACATCAAAGGCAGACCTCTTTCTGTTGAAGAAATACATGGCTATCTCTATGGAAAAGATGGGGAACACAGCAAAATTTCTGAAAGCGATCGCGAGCTAATTGAAGACGGTATTATTGAATTGATGAATGATTATGCCCATCGAGACAGCGCCTTAGAAATTATTGAAACAGAAACAGGCTATAGTTTGCAGCTAAAATCTGATTACGAATACCTGCTACAAGAACTAGTTCCTGCCGAGTTAGGCAAAGGAGCATTAAGAACTTTGGCGGCAGTGGCATTAAGAAATCCGATTTTACAAACCGAATTAATCGACTTGCGGGGTAGCAGTGCTTACCAACAGGTAGCCGAATTAGTCAACTTGGGATTTATCAGAAAAAGAGAGCAGGCAGATGGTCGTTCTTATTGGCTTGAAGTGACGAATAAATTCCACCAATACTTTGAAATAAACAATATGGCTATATCTTAGCCACCTTTTGCTAACTTTATCACTGGCGGATGCCCCTTATACTATGTCAAAGTAGAATTATCCATTTATAATTGGGTACCGCATGATATTTAATTTTGATTTTTTAAATTCTGAATCACAAGAGCAGAATTACAACACCCTGATGCAATATCTACGTCAGCAGCATCCCGAAGTCCTGGCGCAAATTGCGGCTTCGGCTAGTCCTGATGTCAAGCAGATTATTTCTCAAAATGTTCAGGGTCTGGTGGGCATGTTGCCATCTGGGGACTTTAACGTCAAGATCACTACTGATCGAGAAAACTTGGCTCATCTACTAGCCTCGGCAATGATGACGGGTTACTTTCTCTGTCAGATGGAAAAACGAATGAATTTGGAAGAAAGTTTAACTAATCCGCAAAACCATTCTTTGAGTGATGAATCTTAATAGCTTGCGGGGATAAATATCACATTTGGTAGATTGGTCGATAGTAAGACAAAGAATCTGCCTCAATTCTTGTCTTCCATGATTAATACTAAATTAATAGTAGAAATCTTTGTCCTGACAAACCTTATTCAGCAGCCAGTGACGATTAGGAGGCTTAATTTGTCAGCGTGAATATTTCTACTATTAAGTCACTATTAATCATGGAAGACAAGAATTGAGGCAGATTCTTTGTCTTACTATCGACCAATC
>JBCCNG010000544.1:0-3449 GCA_039025955.1 Cyanobacteria bacterium P01_C01_bin.72
AACTAATAACTTTTCAACGAAGCGAATTCACACTAAGCGTATTTTATTACCGCTTAAAATGATAATAATAGAGTTTAAATTATTAGCTAGAAAATTGCAGCAATTACAAGATTCTTTGAGCCAGTCGATGTTTCGACATTGACTAATTACGCTCTAACTCTTTCATACATCAAAGCGTAATCATCATCGCCAGGCAAAAGAAAAAAAAATATACTGATTGCTATCTGCACTGGGCAAAGATAGGAAGTAGTTTCGCATCAGGACAAAATGAGAGCTAATCTAAAGTACTTGCGCTCTCAACCAGGCTATGGGCAAGGACAGGGCTTTTTTCGACTTGGAGACAAATGCTCGCCGCTGAAAAACATCATAATTGTTAGCTTCAATTTCATCGAGAATGCCCTGATAAAGCATCAGAGAAGCCCATACTGGCAGCCGAGAATCGCGAATCAAATAACGAATACCCGCTTCTGCCTGTTTATAGTAGTCCCTGGCTCTTTCAATTTGAAACTTCATGATCGCTTTCCAGCGGTCGTCTACAATTCCTGCTAACAGATCTTGCTCTGTATAGCCAAATGCCTGTAAGTCTTCTATCGGTAGATAAATGCGATCTCGCTGCCGATCTTCACCTACATCCCGCAAAATATTAGTAAGCTGCATTGCCATCCCTAAAGCGATCGCTTCTTCTGTTGGCACATAAATGGGCTTGTCTTTTTCCCACGGGACACCGTTAGCATCGGCACCAATTCCCAGAACAGCATTCGACATCAAGCCTACTGTACCCGCGACGCGGTAGCAATAGAGTTTTAACTCTTCAAAAGTTTGATAGCGGTTGCGAACCAAGTCCATCCTCTGCCCCGCAATCATATCCCGAAATGGCTGAATGCCCAGAGGATAGTTTTGAATCGTGTCCACCAAAGCAACATCCGTATTATCAAGGGGATGTCCAGCAAAGATAGACTCTAACTGATGCTCCCATTCTGCCAGGGTTTCTTGGGTCGTGTACTTTGCTTTAGCACCATCCACTAGCTCATCAGTGAGACGACACCAGGCGTAAATAGCCCAAATAGCCTTACTTTTCTCTTTGGGCATCAATAAAGTGCCTAAGTAGAAGGTTTTCGCATATTCCGCCGTGATTTGGCGGCAAATCTCATAAGCCTCGTCCACTGAGACTAGTTTCTTTTTGGTTTCGGTTTTTGGTAATTGCAACATTCAGAAGCAAGCAGAAATTACTGTCTTTTATTTGGCAGGGATAGGGTAATCTACATGTCTTGCCCTATGTTATTTAGCCCTATGTCATCTAGCATTGTCTCATCCTATTACTACTCAGGACACATCACAAGCAATAAAAAATTAGATTACAGCAGTAGACCATGCTTTAAACAGCGACTGCTGGGACTTTTTGCTCTTTTTTGCTGGCTGGATAATCTTGAGCGATCGCTTTGGCGGCGAGTTTTCCAGAAAGCACTGCCCCTTCCATACTGCCTAAGTATTCTTGCTTAGTAAAGCTGCCTGCTAAATAAAAGTTGTTGATTGGTGTTCTTTGAGTTGGTTTTACCGACTGTGTACCAGCCAAAGCACGATAAACCGAGCGAGGAGTCTTAACTACCTTTGATTTGAGCAGTGTGGCTTGATTATCTCCCGCAAAGTGTTGGGGAAACAGTTTGCTCAATTCTGCCATAGTTGCCGCGATAATCTCTTCATCTGATTTAGAAATCCAGTCTTTAGCAGGAGCAAGAACTAGCTCTAGCATTGACTTATCAGGATCGGCATATTCCTTACAGGTGTTGCTCATATCCGCATAGACGCTGAGTAAAGGCGATCGCGAAAAGAGCAGATGATCGATTTCGGTAATCTTGCGATCAAACCAGAGATGAAGGTTAATAACTTCTACCCCTTCCAGCTCACACATATCTTGGAAAAACTTCTGCTCTTGCCAGGGTTTGGGTAGCATGGGTTTGAGAGGATCAACAGGAATGGCTGAAACATAAGCGTCGGCGGTAATCACGCGATCTTCTGCGCCATTCAAGCCGCGTAACAAATAACCTTTAACTGTACCGTCGTCATCGGTCATAATTTGCTTGAGGGGGGCATTCAGATGCACTTCGCCACCTCTAGCGGTAATATAGTCCACCATGGGCTGACAAAGCCTCTCTGTGGGTGAGCCATCAAGAAACGCGACCTTAGAGCCGTAGCGCTCTTTTAAGAAGCGGTTGATTGCTGTTAGGGGAATAGTTGCCGAAACATCTTCGGGGTTAATAAAAGTTAGGGCTTTGGAAGCGGCGATAAAAATATCGCTATTGACTCGCTCATCAATTCCCTGCTGTTCCAGCCATGCCAACAGATCATACTGATCCATGTTTTCTACGTACTGCTGTCCCCGCACAATTGCTGGTAGTAAACCGACAGCAAACTTAAACTTCTGTGTCCAGGTCAACATGTCGTTGTTACGAATAATCGACACGATGACGTTAAAAGGAGCGGGAATATCAGGCACATCGAAACGAGAATACGTTCCTGGCTTTTCTGGCTGATTGAAGATCAGAGTATGTTCTTTCCACTGTAGCCTGTCTTCGATGCCCAACTCTTTAAATAGTTGAATCATATTGGGATATGCACCAAAGAAGACGTGCAATCCTGTTTCGTACCAATCTCCATCCTCGTCTTGCCAAGCGGCTACCAAGCCACCCAATACATCTCGACGTTCGAGGACAATCGGCTCGTGTCCTTCATCTACCAAATACTTAGCACAGGCTAATCCTGCTAATCCTGCTCCGGCGATCGCAACTCGCATTTACAAATACTAATCTCAAATAATGGTTTGTAGTCAAGTCGTCAATTAGCGCGACTTATATTTAACCATTATACTTTGCATTTCGTTACAAAACCCAGATTATTGAAGATTTATGGTCATCTTAATTAATTACCGTGCGATCGTGCATTACTCGTTCGGAGGATGGGAAGATCTTCAACAGTACTTTTTCACCTCTGGTTCTTGTGAGAGATGACCAGAGCAGTAATTATTTCCATTGACTGTCCGTAAGAGCTATCGCTTTAATTGATAGGAATTAATAAGTAGCCAATTGACTGGCATACAACAGACGCGCTTTTTAATAACTAAAATGAATGTTACAAAAACAATTGTAGTTAAATTCCTCAAGCCATGAGTCACAGGAATAAAAATAGGTAATGCTGTTACGGTTAGACACTGATTTCAATTCTGAAGCTATGCAAACTTAAAGCCTATAAAATAAAAACAGATACCGCCATAAACCAAAATTGCAGATAACGCCTCACTATTAATTTTGCGAGAGCATAAATTTCGCGCATATTTTACTGCTCGGCAGGAAATTTGGTTGAAGCAAACGACTGCTCCGAAAAAATTGGCGCAAAAGCTACGGATGCAACATGCGAACGGTTCGGGATCACTCGCTTTTTGTATACTGGCTCAC
>JBCCNG010000545.1:0-3445 GCA_039025955.1 Cyanobacteria bacterium P01_C01_bin.72
CAAACCAAAGCACAAGAGCATAATTTAACTTTGTCTCTTCAACAATGGGCTAGCTTAACTCCTGCTCAACGTTTCGCCCTGATCAAATTGAGCCGTCCTAGTCACGAAAACAAAAATTTTATGCCTGCACTGCAAGAATTTGGCGTTTTTCCCGCAAATTAAACAAATCCAGTTAACCGTATCTAAATCGAATCGAACTCATAAACCCCATCCACTTTGAAACCATTAGTTTTAACTTGTCTGTTGTTAGGTTAAAGGGAAAGGGGGAAAGGGAAAAGGGGTTTCCTTGAAACTCCAGTTTTGAATATGGACGCGGTTTAGATAGCTAAAAGCCGAGAAAAGTTAAGTTTTCAGATGATTCGTTAAATGATAATCTTGAAGGTGGCAAAATTTTACACTTAATTAAGATTCTACCTGCCATATAAAACAGCTAACCACCAAGTAGATATAAAAAAATGGTAGCCACCACAGATAAAACAACAACTGGTAAAATTACTCAAATTATCGGTCCCGTACTAGATGCCGAGTTTCCTAGCGGTAAAATGCCGCGTATTTATAATGCCTTGAAAGTAGAAGCAAAAAACCCTGCTGGGCAGGATGTTTCCGTTACTTGCGAAGTGCAACAACTACTTGGTGACAACCAGGTTCGTGCTGTTGCTATGAGTGGTACTGACGGTTTGGTCAGAGGCATGGATATTGTCGATACTGGCGCACCCATCAGCGTTCCTGTCGGGAAAGGGACATTGGGTAGAATTTTTAACGTTCTGGGCGAACCTGTAGATGATAGAGGTCCCGTGAACACAGATGATCGCTCTCCTATTCATCGACCTGCTCCTAGCTTAACTGATTTGGAAACAGCTCCTAAAGTGTTTGAAACAGGGATCAAGGTTGTAGACTTACTTACTCCCTATCGTCAAGGGGGCAAAATTGGTCTGTTTGGCGGTGCAGGTGTTGGTAAGACCGTTATTATGATGGAATTGATCAACAACATCGCGATCCAACACGGTGGTGTATCCGTATTTGGCGGCGTGGGGGAACGTACTCGTGAAGGAAATGACCTTTACAACGAGATGATTGAGTCCAACGTAATTAACGCCGATAATCCCGAAGAGTCTAAAATTGCTCTAGTATATGGTCAAATGAACGAGCCACCTGGTGCAAGAATGCGTGTTGGTCTTTCGGCTTTGACCATGGCAGAATACTTCCGTGATGTTAACAAGCAAGACGTACTGCTGTTTATTGATAACATTTTCCGCTTTGTACAGGCTGGTTCAGAAGTATCAGCACTACTAGGTAGGATGCCTTCTGCGGTAGGATATCAGCCTACCTTGGGTACTGACGTAGGAGATTTGCAAGAGCGTATTACCTCCACTAAAGAGGGTTCGATTACTTCAATCCAAGCTGTATACGTACCTGCGGATGACTTGACTGATCCTGCCCCTGCAACTACTTTTGCTCACCTGGATGGGACTACAGTACTTTCCCGGGGACTTGCTTCTAAAGGTATTTATCCTGCGGTAGATCCGTTAGATTCCACTAGCACGATGCTTCAGCCCAGTATTGTTGGTGAAGAACACTACAATACAGCACGAGCTGTACAATCGACTTTACAGCGCTACAAAGAGCTACAGGATATTATTGCTATTCTCGGTTTGGATGAACTTTCCGAAGAAGATCGCATCGTCGTAGACCGCGCGCGTAAAATTGAGCGTTTCTTGTCTCAGCCGTTCTTTGTCGCTGAAGTATTTACTGGTTCTCCTGGTAAGTATGTATCTTTGGACAACACAATCAAAGGTTTCCAAGCGATTCTTAATGGCGAACTAGACGATCTGCCTGAACAAGCATTCTATCTAGTTGGTGATATCGAAGAAGCTAAAGCTAAAGCAGAAAAACTAAAAGCAGCCTAGGCGGTGAACAGTGAACAGTGGACAATCTTTTTTGTAGTCATCACTGTTCGCTATTTCCTATCTGCTGGTAAATAATAAATGATAAATGGTAAGTGATAAATGGCTTTAAGTGTAAAAGTAATTACTCCCGACCAAACGGTTTGGGATGACCAGGTAGAGGAAGTTGTTCTACCCAGCACTACTGGACAATTGGGTATTCTTTCGGGTCATGCTCCTTTGTTGACTGCTTTAGAAGTCGGTGTTTTGCGGGTTCGTCCTGGCAAGGAATGGAAAAACATTGCTCTAATGGGCGGTTTTGCCGAAGTTGAAAATGATGAGATCAAGATTCTCGTCAACGGTGCTGAATTGGGGGAAAATATTGACCTTGATGCAGCACAAACTGCCTATCAAGAGGCTCAATCTCGATTTGATCAGGTAGGCAATAGTGATGATCGCCAGGAAAAAATTCAGGCAGAAAGCTCTATGAAGAAAGCAAGGGCGCGCTTACAGGCTTCTGGGGGAAGCGTCTAAAAAGGGATAAGTTATGAAGGATAAGGGATGAAGAAGTGTGACCTAATTTACTAATGTTTTTCTGATTTTTTCGTAACTCATAATTTATTTTCTGAAAATATATACCGATTGAAAAAGGGCAGAACAACATCACGTTATCTGCCCTCGGTTATTTTTGTTTTTGTTTTTTTGTATGCGATCGCTTTTAAGTTAGTATTTTATTCTGCAACTAAGATTAACTTGGGCGATCGCTAGTAAAATTTTCACTAGGAAACATTAACCTAGTTAGTCCCTGTAAAGACAATATTGGGGAACTTAGTTTGCGCCTGGGTCATAGGCGTAGTCTTGCCTCTTTCTGTCCAGAAATTGATTACTTCCGTTGCCTGGTTGAGAATATCAATGCTTTCTGCTTCTTCAATCCAGTGCTTTGCTTCCAATTCGTCTTTTAGCTGTTGCCAAGCGTCGTTGCGAGGCCAAAAATAATAGGCTGTCAAAGGGCTAGTTCCTTTGCCGACAACCTGATCTACAGCGATCGCCACGTTTTTATCTAACCACAGAACTTTTAATTTAAATCTTGCTTCTGACTCCAATTAAGCCTCCGATAAATTATTTTAAGAAGTATTTTACATAGTAAACCAACATTAATTATACAGGAAACTGTTCTCGTAGAAATATAATTGAAGCGAGATCGCCGTTATAAAGTTAACTAAAGTAATTCGCGCTGTCTGAAGATTATCCGCAGCAGGCGATAGCTGTATTTTAATCGTAGATTCTGGCTTCTAGGGCACTAGGGTTTTCTTCACAATAAAGCTCAAATTCCGACTTTGGCTTTTCCACAAAATCGCTTTTATTCAGAATGTCGCTGATAGAAATAATTCCCAGCAGCTCGCCTCTGACAACAGGAGCGCGACGAATACGAGTATTAGAGAATAAACGTGCCACATACTCTACTCCTAAATCTGGATTAACTGTAACGCAGGGTTTGGTCATGATTTCATAGACCCGCATTTGCTTAGGGTCATGTCCAAAAGCAGCAACTTTGTAAACAA
>JBCCNG010000546.1:0-3444 GCA_039025955.1 Cyanobacteria bacterium P01_C01_bin.72
CAGTTAAAGCACAAACATCGACTAGGGAATGCAGCCTTACAGGTAATGGAAAAACATTTGAACCGCCACAATTTTTTTGTTGGTAACACCTACACCATCGCTGATATTAGTCTTTATGGCTATACCCATGTTGCGGGAGAAGGAGGCTTTGATTTAACTAAATATCCTGCTGTTCAAGCTTGGCTACAACGAGTAGCAACACATCCTAAACATGTATTGATTACTGACAACTAACAACCAAAAATCAACAACTAAACTCTCCTCGACAAAAATAGAAAACCTAAAAATCATGCATGAAACCGATATGACCAAGGCATTGATTATGACCATGAAAGATTGGTATGAATCTCAGCCTACCCAACCTAAGATTGAAAAAGTTCATTTAGTTGTGGGGGAGTTTACCTGTGTTGAACCTGTTAGTCTCAAGTTTGCTTTTGAAGTTCAAACTCGCAATACTTTTTTAGCAGGAGTAGAACTAGTTATTAAAAATGTGCCTCTGATCGCTTTTTGCCACAGTTGTCAGCAAGAATATGCCCCGCAAATAGGCTTGCAATATAGCTGTCCTGATTGTAAATCACCGATGGAAGATATAAGATCGGGTCGAGAATTAAAGATTGATCACATTGAATATTCAACTAAAGAAGAACAAGTAGCAAGTAGCAAGTAGCAATTAGCCACAATTCCAGATCTAAAACCCTAGTAGATTCTAGCCTCCTCATCCTTCACCCCTCATCCCTTATCTATCATCCCTCCAAAGTTATGCATCAAACGTTCAACGCCGCTATCGAACTAAATTTACTCCACGCCAATCAGGATGGTGCAGATCAAAACCGCGCCAAGTTTGATCGCTGGGGAATTACCTGTCTTAATTTGATGAGTAGTCCTGGGGCGGGAAAAACTGTTTTACTGGAAAAAACACTAGCGAAACTGCAAGATAAAGTGAGCATGGCGGTGATAGAAGGAGATATGACCACCGAATTGGATGCTGATCGCCTGAGAAAGTATAATGTTCCTATCATTCCCATCAATACAGGACGCTCTTGCCATCTGGATTCTAAAATGGTGGCGGGAGGAATTCATACCCTCGAACATCAGTATGATCCCCAAACCATTGATCTGGTTTTAGTCGAAAATGTGGGTAATTTAGTCTGTCCAGCGGAATTTGAGGTAGGGGAGCATAAAAAAGTGGCTTTATTAAGCGTGACGGAAGGTGAAGATAAACCTTTAAAATACCCCGTTATGTTTCAAGAAGCTGACTGTCTTTTGATTACTAAAGCCGATCTTGCCCCTTATTTAGATATTGACCTAGCCCAGATTGCTAGCAATGTGCGTCAGATGAATCCAAATGTAGCAATTTTTACTGTATCAGCTAAAACAGAAGTCGGTCTTGATCTGTGGTTTGATTGGTTACTAAATCAGATTGTTATCCCTAAAAAAGTAGCAATTTGAGTTAATCAAAGTGAGCACAAAGTGAATATAGTTTATTACTAATTACGTATTCTTATACTGTTTCAAATATATAGTCATTCCAAATAAAAAACTTAGTTACAAGAATACTATTTATAATTACCCAGTCCCCAGTCCTCCGAAATGATAACTTAGACCATAGACCATAAAGAAATTAATTAAAGCGACCATAGATGAATAGAAGACAAATATTATCGACAATTAGTATATTTTTTCTTAGTTTAGTATTAACAATTGCCTGCGCTCCAAATCCTGACTCCACTAATAGTAGTAATGCTGGCAATGTTTCTGCAGAGAAACCAATCGTAATCGGCTATAGCAATTGGGCAGGCTGGTGGCCCTGGGCGATCGCCGAACAGGAAGGTATTTTTGCTAAGAATAACGTTAACGTAGAAATGAAATGGTTTGACGGTTATTTAGAGTCAATGGAAGCATTTGCCGCAGGACAGCTAGACGGCAACTGTCAAACTTTAAATGACACTATTTCTTTTGCCGCAGATGCGATTAACGGCGAAGTAGCGGTATTGGTTAATGATAACTCTGCTGGTAATGACAAGATTATTGTTGCCGAAGATATTAATACAATTGAGGATTTAAAAGGTAAAAAGGTTGCCGTAGAAGAAGGCGTTGTGGATGATTTCTTACTCACATTAGCTCTCGAATCCAAAGGTATGAAACGAGATGATGTGGAAATTGTGCCGTTAGAAACTGGTGCGGCGGCAGCGGCTTTTGCTTCGGGGCAAACCGATGCGGTGGGTGCTTTTCCCCCGTTTTGGTTGACGGCGCTAAAACGACAAGGTTCTAAGGAATTAATCTCGTCGGCGGATTTTCCTGGCTCAATTCCTGACTTGCTAGTGGTGAGCCAAAAGTTAATTGATGAACAGCCTGATCAAGTTCAAGGACTGATCAATTCTTGGTTTGATACCTTAGAGTTTATGGAGCAAAATCCTGCCAAAGCAGATGAAATTATGGCGGCGAGGGCTGACGTTACCGTCGAAGAGCTACAGCTATTTAAGGAAGGCACGAAAATATTTACCATTGAAGAGAATTTGGCAGCTTTTAGTGAAGGGGACAACATGACCCACATGCCCTACGCTGCACCGAGAATGTCTCAATTCATGGTAGACGTAGGTTTTATTCCTGAAGCACCCGATTTAACTACAATTTTCGATGATCGCTTTGTGAAAGCCTATGCAGAGTCTATTAAGTAGAATTAATCACTCTCTTGAATACTTAAAACTTGTATGAAGGCAGAGGGCAGAAGGCAGAAGTCAGATGTAGGTAGTGAGATCTGACGTGACTATTTGTAGCAAACATTTAAGTATTTCATATAACTCATTACTCATTACTACATGCGGCAAATATGCGAAGCGGCTTGCTCTTGTCGCATTGAGTGTATCCTTTAGGACTACGCGCCTTTGTGCATAGCATTACTAGAATCAGGAATAACATATGTCAGCAAGCAATACAGCGTCAATTGTCAAAACTAGTTTAAGACCGAGTAAATTTTGGAATATTAATCAAAGTATTTCTTCTTCTATACTTTGGACTTCTAGCGTAATTTCCCTGGTCTTGCCTTTAGTAATTTGGCTATTAGTTAGTAGATATTCAGCAATTGACTCGATTTTTTTACCCTCGCCAGGGGACGTAGTTGCCGCCATCGGTAATTTATGGTCAAAGGGATATTTGCTGACTGATATCAAATCAAGCTTTTTGCGAGTAAGTTCAGGGTTTATTTTGTCAGCCATAGTTGCTGTCCCCTTGGGTATCCTGATGGGGACTTTTGCCAGTATTCGCGCTTTATGTGAGCCGATTGTGGGAATCTTGCGCTATATGCCCGCCCCCGCTTTTATTCCTCTGCTAATTATTTATCTAGGTATTGACGAAGCGCCAAAAATTGCCCTGATATTCATTGGCACAGTCTTTTTCAATATCTTGATGATTATGGATAGCGTCAAGTTTGTTCCTCAAGACTTA
>JBCCNG010000547.1:0-3435 GCA_039025955.1 Cyanobacteria bacterium P01_C01_bin.72
AGTTAAGCCAGCTATTTCTTGCCAGTCAAGATTAAGGCGATCGCAAATCTTGATAAATAAATTCTGGGCGATCGCTTTGCCCTGAAAAAAGTTAGTTATGGGCTGAGAACTACATTTCACCTGCTGGGATAGTTCCTTCTGAGTCATCCCCATCATTTTGAGGGACGGCGAAACAGTCCCTCAAAATGATGGGTATGACTCAGAAGGAATTATCCCAGCAGGTGAAATGTAGTTCTCAGCCCATAACTAATTTTTTTCAGGGCAAAGCGATCGCCCAAAATTTATTTATGAAAATTTGCGATCGCCTGAATCTTGACTGGCAAGAAATAGCTGGCTTAACTTTGGTTGCTACGCCACAATCAACCAAGAGTAAGACCGAAGTAAAGCAAGAGTTAGACAAGCTCCAGGTTGAACCAGAGGATATATCCAGTCTGGTCATGAAGTTGCGATCGCTATTGTCCCCCTGGATCAAAGAACGGTGCGGCACGATGCGAATTTTGGATATGTCTCATCCTGTAGAAATCAACGATATTTATACCAGCGTCAATATTCTGGAAAAAATTACGGGCAGGCTGCATAAAAACCTCGAAGAGCTGGTTCAAGAATGTCAGCCAGAAGAGTTTGAGCGTTTTGGTTTAGGCAAGGTTACTCAAGCACGTATTTCTGGTTTAGCAGCGATCAATAAATATCAAAAGCTAATCATTTTGGGCAAGCCAGGAGCGGGTAAAACGACGTTTCTGAGGCATCTAGCCCTTCAATGCGAGCAAGGCTATTTTTCCGAGTCCAGAGTTCCTATTTTTGTTAACCTCAAGGGTTTTGCTGAATCTGATGACCAACCCCACCTCTTGGAATATATTTCCCAGCAGCTAGCTAATTTTACCTTTCCCAGAGCCAGCCGCTCCAAGGTAGAACAGTACATACAAGATTTTGCCGCTGTTTTGCACCATGGTCGAGGATTAATTTTGCTAGACGGTTTGGATGAAGTTAGAGCGGAAGATAGCGATCGCCTGATTCGTGAAATCCAAGAATTTTCCCGCCAGTTTCGTCACAATCATTTTGCTATTACCTGTCGGATTGCCGCCTGGGAATACACTTTCGAGAAATTTACCGAAGTCGAGGTAGCCGATTTCGATCAGCAGCAGATTGAAGCATTTGCTCACAAGTGGTTTAAGCAGAAGCAAATATCTGCTGATGCTTTTCTACGGCATTTAAGCCAGAATTTTCGTCTCCGACAGCTTGCAGTTAGTCCTTTGCTGCTGACTTTAGTCTGTCTGGCGTTTGAAGAGTCTGGCTATTGTCCTGACAGTCGTTCCGAACTATATAAAGAGGGGGTGGATGCTCTACTCAAAAAGTGGGATGCTTCCCGGGGGATTCAGCGAGATCAAATTTATCGGCAGATGTCTTCTCAGCGAAAGGAAGATTTGCTCAGTCGGCTAGCAATTAATACCTTTGAACAAAAAAGCTACTTCTTCAAACAGTTTTACGTTGAGCAGTTTATTGCCGATTATATTCGTAACCTGCCTCAGACAAGTGACGAACCCGAAGAACTGCTGCTAGACAGTGAGTCAATCTTGAAGTCGATCGAGGCTCAACATGGATTACTAGTTGAAAGAGCCAAGGGCATCTATTCTTTTTCCCACCTGACGTTTCAAGAATACTTTACCGCCAGAGAAATCGTTTTTAACAGCAGATCCCTCGATGATTCCCTCGAAAAACTGCTACAAAATCTGACAAATCATCGTTGGCGCGAAATATTTCTACTTACCAGCGAAATGCTGCGAGATGCCTCCCTGCTGCTGCTGCCAATTAAAGCATATACGGCTCAACTTATCGCCGAATCTAAACAGCTACAAAAATTTCTCCATCATGTTGCCGAACGCAGCAAAGAACTAGAATTTTCGGGCATTAAAGCAACTGCAATCAGAGCTTTTTACTATGATGTCGATTTTGAAATTGATCAAAATCGTTCCGTAGCGCTACAGCTAGATCGCCAGGCAAACTACCTCGTCTGCGCCAGTTTTTTAACCCGTAAACTAAAAGGCATTTCTCTTGTGGAAGGGATTACAATGTCGCAAAAGTACGATGCTGATCTGGCTGAACCAGAAGCAAAAATCATTGCCGCTCAATCAGCCAATGCAGTAATGGCGATCGCAATTAAGATTGCTCTAAGTTCGGAAAAGTTAGCGGAACAAGAAAGACAAAAGCTCTTGCTCTTAAGTACCAAAGAACAGTCGGGAAAAGATGAACGAGTAACCCAAGAAATTGCCGATCAGGCTCGGGATGATGCCAAAGCAAATTATCGCATCGGACATAAAATAACTTTAGATTTTGGCGGACAAAAACTCTGGCGGGAGTACTATTATGTGGTTAAGCTGTTAGTTGACTGTCTCAATTGTGATGGCTGTATGTTAGCTCCTGAATTGCGACACGAAATAACTAACAACCTGTTTTTGTGACCTCCTTGATAGCTATACTTTAGCTAAGTTTATGACTCTGAAAGTCTATTCGCTCCAGCCTTCTTTAGTACATCAGTTTAAGTCTGACAAGGTTTCGGCTTCAACTCTCAAAGCTTGGCGCAACAGCTCCCACCTACTTTCAGCCGCGACTCATTTTGGCTATGTTTATCAAGGACATCCTACTCTCTATCGCCAGTCTGGTGAGGAAAGTTATCAACTACACCCAGGAATGTATTTCTGTTTACCCGAAGCTGGCAAACTAGATGGCTTAGATACTTCAGGGATAATCATTACCTGTCCGAGCTATCGGGGCATGTTTAGCATTGGCGGCGCAATTGAACCCCAAGGCAGATTCGCCTACATTGATGGCGGTACCAACAGCCTGCTAATTCCTCCTATCAGTTCAGGAGATCCCTGTTTAAACGCCATGTATCTACCGGCAAATGTAGATCAGACTTGGCATACCCATCCTAGCGATCGCCTGGGCGTTGTGGTCAAAGGTAGGGGGACAGTTGAAACTGAACATCAACATGAAAATTTGCTTCCTGGAACTGTTTTTACCATTAGCGCCAACTGCCTACACAAATTTCGCACTGACGATAGTAATTTGGTTTTGGTAGTATTTCATCCTGATAGCGATGCTGGCTTTACCGACAAAGATAATTTAATGCTGCGACGCACCATTGTTGATGGGGTGAGTGCGGTCAACTTACCTCAGATTCAGACCAAAGTGCATTCAGACTGAGAGAATAATAAATATTAAACGTTTGATGTAGATTAGCTTCGTTCAAGTAATCTAGTTTTTAGCGCAGCGCGTACGCGCAGATAGTTGTGATACCAGTAGGAATACTTTAGTCTTACGCAAGATCAGCTTTGATGTTTTTTGATGTTTTTTAAATGTAGCGTTCTTTTTTAGATTTCACACAATATAGCCACGATCTGGTTTCAACTCAGCAATTTCTCAGGTTGAACTTCTAGC
>JBCCNG010000548.1:0-3433 GCA_039025955.1 Cyanobacteria bacterium P01_C01_bin.72
GACATACTGCATAAGCTCAGTTACTTGATACAGCTACATGCCAGAAGAATAAGAATAGAAATAGCCCAAGCGAGAACAAAACCTTAATAAAAAAATATTAATGATAGGTGAGGGTGTTCGCTAAACTGCTGGTAGTGATTAGATTAATTATTATTTTCGTTCCAGTCAGGGATTAATTCGTCGTTTTACGCTGGAACTTGCTCTGACCGTTGGTTATTCATTATTTTGATATAGATGCTCGTTAATCTTAAAATTAATAATTTTGCTCTAGTTGATGCCTTAGAACTAAATCTAGACCAGGGGTTAAGTGTTCTTACTGGTGAGACGGGAGCGGGGAAATCGATTATTCTCGACGCGATTGATCTGGTGTTGGGGGGTAAGGCAAGTAGCCGCATGATTCGCACTGGTAGCGATCGCTCGAATATTGAAGCCACGTTTCAAATTGACTCTAGCTTGAGCAGCTGGCTGGAAGAGCAAGAAATTGAACCACTAGAAGAAGATACCCTGATCTGTAGCCGCGAACTTGTAGTCGGAAAAACTAATTTGCGATCGCGCAGTCGGGTGAATGGAGTGTTAGTAAATCGTCAGCTAATAGCGGAATTGCGATCGCGTTTGGTAGAAATTACGGCTCAGGGACAGACGGTAAATTTATTGATTTCTGAGCAGCAAAGACATTTATTAGATGCCTACGGCGGCAAATCTGTCGGCAAACAGCTAGCCAAAGTAGCTCAGGCTTACGAGGCAGCCCAACAGGCAAAAAGAGAGTTAGAGCAACGCATTCAGTCCGAGCAGGAATTATTGCAAAGACAAGACTTAATCAAGTTTCAGCTCAAAGATCTAGACGAAGCCGAATTAACTGATTCTAATGAATTAGAAGAATTAGCCCAAGAACGCGATCGCCTGTCCCATGTAGTTGAACTCCAGCAGTTAGGCAATCAAACCTATCAACTGCTCTATGAAGGAGATGATGATGCCTCCGCAGGAGCAGATTTACTCGGCAAAGCGGAATCTTGCCTGATGGAGATGGCAGAATATGACACTGAACTAACGCCAATTTTAGAAATGGTGCAGTCGGGGTTGGCACAGATCGTTGAAGCGGGACAGCAAATCAACAGCTATAGCGAAGGTTTAGAAGCCGACCCCGAACGCTTATCCGAGATTGAGACTCGGATCAGACAGCTTAAAAACGTCTGTCGTAAATATGGACCCGATTTAGCCGATGCGATCGCTCTCTACGAACAGCTTCAGTCGGAATTGGCTTTAATTAGTGGCGATGGACAGTCCATTGCTGCCCTAGAAGAGGCATATCAAGCAGCATTGAGCTTTCTCACCCAAGAATGCGAAAAATTAAGCCAGCTACGACAAAAAGCCGCCACCAAGCTCGAAAAACAGCTAGTTAAAGAGCTAAAGCCCTTGGCAATGGACAAGTTAGTGTTTGAATGTCGTCTAGTTGAATGTTCTCCTACGGCGATGGGAGCAGACAAGGTGGTATTTTACTTTAGTCCCAACGCGGGGGAAGCAGTGCAGCCTTTATCCGTAATTGCCTCTGGGGGGGAAATGAGCCGTTTTCTACTAGCCCTCAAAGCTTGTTTTTCAGGTACAGCAGAAAGTTCGGGAACTCTAATCTTTGATGAGATCGATGCGGGAGTGTCGGGAAAAGTCGCTCAGGCGATCGCCGAAAAACTCCATCAGCTTGGCACACAGCATCAGGTACTTTGCGTCACCCACCAACCTTTGATTGCCGCCATGGCAAACGGGCATTTTAAAGTGGAAAAGACTATTGTTGAGGAGACGAACAAAGTCCAAGAAAAGAACGGCAGTAGTCTCGCTGACATTCGGACAGTGGTACGAGTCAAACCCTTGACTAATCATAAAGTGCGGGCAGAAGAGCTAGCCCAGATTACAGGGGGACATGATGCCAAAGATGCGATCGCCTTTGCCGAGTCTTTATTAACCAAGGCAGCTAAATATCGGGCAGCTAAAGTTGAATAATAGGGGACTGAGGACAAGCGGTTTTTAGGTAGTAGGTAGAGCGCAGACCCCGCAAACTAACGACTAACAACTAACAACTAAACAAAAGCTCAAAGCTAGAATAAATAAATATCCTAAACTTCTCTAGATTAAAAATGCCCGTAACCGATCTCGAAATTGATATTGCAACCTATATTGACCATACTTTGCTTAAACCTAGTGCGGTGGTTAAGGAAGTTAGAAAAGTGTGTCAGGAAGCATGGCAGTATAATTTTCCTGCAGTATGTGTTTATCCCGCGATGGTGACAGAAGCCAGAGAAGTACTGCACGATAAAAAGCCTCGTGTAGGCACGGTAATTGGGTTTCCCACAGGGGCGGTAACATCTGCTGTCAAGCTTTATGAGGCTCAAGAAGCGGTAGAAAACGGTGCAACGGAGCTAGATGTAGTAATTAATCTCAACTGGGTCAAATCTGGCGCATCTAGCAAGATCTATCAAGAGATGGCGCAAATCTGTGCCGAAACGGGTCAAACCGTTAAGGCAATTCTAGAAACAACTGTCTTAACTAACGAAGAAAAAACCCTAGCCGCCGAAATTTGTCTCGATGCAGGAGTAGCCTACCTCAAGACGAGTACAGGCTGGTTTGGTGGGGCAACGGTAGAAGACGTAAAACTGCTCAACAGCATCACCAAAGGACAAATTGGCATCAAAGCTTCAGGGGGTATTCGTACCTACCAGCAGGCGATCACTTTAATCCATGCAGGAGCAACCCGCTTAGGTACTTCTCGGGGAGTAGATCTACTGCGACAACAGAATGAGTCGGCTAGTAAGAATGGGTGATGAATGATAAGGGATAAGGGATAAGGGATGAGGAATTAATCACAGCAGATCATACTTTTTTTCCATTGCTTAATGCTCAATGCTCAATGCCCAATGATTACAGTTAGCAAAATGTCCACCCTTTCAATGATTTTCCAAATCACTGAGCTAAGATAACAAATCGAACATTGTCAAACCAAAGTTTAATCTAAGTCAAGCTTTTATAGGTATTACTTCGGTCTTAGTTATGCAGAAATCAAAGCAGGTTTTTTCCATAGGGCAGCAAAGCAAATTTCAACAGTTGCAGTTGGAAGTGGCAGCATTAGAGAAACAGGTGGAGAATGTTCTGAGAGAGCAGCTAACAATTGCTAATAGCCACAACCCTCAGCCGTCAATTCCCTTGGTATATGTCAATGAGCAGGTTGCTCAATCTGGTAATAAGGGTAAAACTAGCGAAGCTGTCACCAGAAGTAATCTAGCCTGAAACTCCTATCTCATAAGCACTTCAAAATCACTTTTCTTAGACTAACTCTATAAATCCTTCAAATCTGGTAGCCAAAAGCTGTGTATATCTGAAAGTATTCTGAATATTAGCGCGACCGAGACTATACCAGCTAACACTTGTAACTAAAATATTTTATTTA
>JBCCNG010000549.1:0-3402 GCA_039025955.1 Cyanobacteria bacterium P01_C01_bin.72
AATTTTCTGCATTACCCCACAATTAACTGTTTTTACTTTTTTTATATCATGTCTATAGTCAGCTTACTACAGCCAGATTTAGTTTTAGGCGGTACTATTTTTGATTTAACTCCTGCTCTTTTAAGGCAATATAATATATCGGGACTGATTTTAGACGTAGACGAAACCCTCGTTCCTTTCAAGCAAAAAGAAGCCACTGTCGAACTACAGCAATGGGTGGCTCAAATTAGGCAGACAACCCCCATTTGGCTTGTCAGTAACAACATTAGCCACGCTCGGATTGGCAAGATTGCTAATTCGGTTGATCTTCCTTTTATTTCTGCTGCGAGAAAGCCTTCTCGTCGTAAACTACAGCAAGCGGCTACAGAGATGGATTTGCCTGTGGAGAAAGTGGCAATGGTGGGAGATCGCCTGTTTACAGATATTCTTGCCGGTAATCGTTTAGGTATGTTTACGGTTTTAGTCGAGCCGATGGTCGAACCAGCGATCGCTGTGACTTCCCATCCCATTCGTGATTTTGAAATCTGGCTATCTCAGTTGTTAGGTGTGTCTCTGGTGCAAAATAAGGACAATGCAACAAAAAGCAACAACTCTTGACCTAGAGAAATATAAAGAAAATATTACGAAACATAGAACTTGAAAAGATCTCTGAGAGTATGTTTACAAGATAAAAAGAGGTCAGCTTATATAAAGACCTTTAAATATAGTAAAAGACTAACTTTTATTCAATGCCAGGTAGAGGATGTTCTCTTTGCCTGGTTTTGTTTATATTTAGACGGGATTTAAATAATGTAGGGACAAGAAAAATTAATTCTTCGCTCTCCAGAAAGACAGCAACTTTTGTAGATGAGCCAAAACTCGACTGTGCCAAGGGAATTTTTGAGGAAAGAGTTGATGATGAAGTAGCTGAGAAAGAGCCTGATTATTCAGACAGTCCGCCAGCAAAAGCTTTTCTAACCAAAACCAATAAACTCTTTGGGCTAAATTTTCTGAGTCAGGGTAAGTATCGATTTCGGGATCAAGATTTTCAGTACGAGATCCCACTAGCGGTTGAACATAATTCATGGAGGACTGGCGAGCAACAAAGATTGGAGTATTTAAGCAAATCTGGAGGAGAAACATTTTTAGGGCATAACTTAAATTGAGCCTCAGATCAAATTTACCAGCCAACTCTATGGTTTGGCGGCGCAACAAGATATCACTGGTAGAAAAAGGTTTACGCCGATTGAGCAACAGCAAGATACTCAGGTCTGGAGGCTGGTTTACCTGATCTAATGCCAGATTTAATCTTTGATTCCAATACCGTCGCTGTGCTTGGTTGTTTAATTGAACATCAACGCTACTGTGGTTTAAAAAGCCAAATACTGCGCCGATCTCAGGATGTTTTTGCAGTAGAGATAGCTGATGGCGTAACTTATGCGGTAGCCAAGTCTGATTGGCAGTCAGAAAACAGATATATTCACCTGCGGCTTTCTCTATCCCTAGATTATAGCTAGCACTGACTCCTAGATTTAAATGTCGCTCGTGTTCTAAATAACGAATATGTTGCGGGAAAAGCAGAGCATAATTTCGAGCTAGGTGGCTACTTTTATTGTTAGAGCCATCGTCTACCAGCAGCAATTCCCACTGATCATAACTCTGAGCTAAAACACTTTTGATCGCTGCTTCTAGGTGGATAACAGAAGCATTATAAAAGACGAGAACGACTGAAACTAGACTTGGTGATTGGGTCATAATCGTTATCGAGAATAATTATGAAACCGCGATGGCTATCTGACCAAACTACTGATTGATTGAGCCGCAGTTAACAGGAGTCAACTGCTCCCCAGAAGTTCTAATTGTTTTCAGAATTGCTTGATAATAGAGCAGGGTAATTCCTTGCCAGCAGAATCTTAAGGCATTTTGCCTTGGTTGACCTTGATACCATTGCTTTTCAATCGCCGAGCGCAAAACCTCAGCATAGAAATCGGGATCGCTAACATCACAGGTAATGCCACCATTACCAATTAAATAACGATGGACAGGATGATCCGAGGCAACAACAGGTAAGCCGCAAGACATTGCCTCAAGATATTTCAGCCCACAGGATTCTTGAATGGCGGCAGAAGCAAAGATATTACCACTGCGGTAAACCAGCGGCATTTGAGGGTAGGCAAAAGATCTGATTTGAAATCGCTGTTTACCCAAAAGGCGATCGCCCAAATTTTGATAATAATCTCGATCTACGCCTTCACCACAGACTAACAGGCTAGCGTTAGGGAGACGAGCAACCGCCTCAATGGTTAATTCAAGTCTTTGATTATTCTGTCGATTTAAGCCAGCAACAGCAACAACACAAGGTTTAGTCAACCCCGTGGCGATCGCTTTTCCTTCAGAGGTAAATTCTTTCGGATCAATTCCCAAAGGAATGGTATCAATTATCTGCTTGGGGGACAAGCTGCGGAGATATTCTGCTAAAGGAATGTTAAGCGCAATCAGACGATCTGGTTTAAGTCTGAGGTTGCGTTCTAGCTTGACCCGATTTGACAGGCTGTGATGTTCGGTAAATAAAATTGGCGTTTGCTTAATCGCTCTGACACAGCAAGCCACCAGCAAGCCACCATAACCATTTTGCGGCAGAATCAAATCTGCGGGATGACGCAAAAGATGGGTAATGCAGGGCAAAAAGCTGGTCATCTGGCTCAAAGCAAGTTTTGGAGTTCTAAACCAGCGATGAACGATATTCATAGCCAAGGAATTCTCGACAGCAGAATCATTGCCAGCTAAAGAATGAATCGGGCGGCTAAAAGAACCGCAGTCTGCGCCACTCAAAAGCTCAACGGCAAAATAGTTATCCAGACGGCGTGCTAGCTCAACGGCAAAAACAGCAGAATTACTTTTCCAGTTGATCCCTGCTTGGGGATGGATCAAGACTATCCTAGACAATGTTTGGCTTCTCCCTAGTTGTAATTGGGAATTTAGTTTTGAGATTTAAGTTGGGGAATTTAATGATTTTGCTTGCAGGGGCTGCTGCGAGCTAGTTTTTAATCTTGCCCCGCTGCTTCACCTTGCGGCTTTTCCAGAAGTTGATGCTCTCCTCTTCTTCGAGCATCCAGTTGAGCATCATCTGAGTCTGAGCTTTAGTTTTAGCGGCGATCTCCTTGACATAGGCTGCCAGAGTTTGAGCTAATTTATGTAGATGGTGATAGCGATCGCTTTGACGGCAAGAGAGAGTAAAAATATTCCAGCGAAGACGACAAAATTCTCGATCCAGGCAAATGAGGGGCTGGTGTTGCAAAGCTTGATAAAGGTAATTGCGGGCAATGGAGGGATCAGGGGTCTGGTGCTGTAGCACCTCCTGGGCGAGAAATAAACTGGCATAGCTGTAACTAAGCTGTTTTTGTTTGTCTCTTGCTTCCTGCT
>JBCCNG010000550.1:0-3393 GCA_039025955.1 Cyanobacteria bacterium P01_C01_bin.72
ACGCGCCATCTGTCTCGATATACTGGCAGAAGTTGAGGCGAGGATTGATTTTGCTGACGATCTGCCCCCTTTAGATGAAGCGGCAATCCAGCAGCAGCTAGAAGATGTGTTGACTCAAGTAAACGCAATCTTGGCAACGGCAGAACAAGGAGAATTACTGCGCCGTGGTCTTAAAGTTGCTATTGTCGGCTGTCCCAACGTTGGCAAGTCCAGTTTACTCAATGCCTGGAGTAAAACTGATCGAGCGATCGTGACGAATTTGCCAGGCACAACTCGGGATGTGATTGAGTCTACGTTGGTCGTTGAAGGAATACCCGTCCAGGTATTAGATACGGCAGGAATAAGGGAAACGGGAGATACAGTTGAGCAGATTGGCGTAGAGCGATCTCGTCGTGCGGCTCAAAATGCTGATTTGGTCTTGTTAACCATCGACGGTTCACTGGGTTGGACAACGGAAGATCGTGAGATTTATCAGCAGGTGAAACACAAGCCGCTGATTTTAATTATCAACAAAATGGATCTGGCAGATTCTCAGAAGGTTATTACTACGGAAATTGAACAGGTAGTTTACACTAGCGCCACCCACAATCAAGGCATCAGAGATCTAGAAATACAGATTGTTACCCTGGCTAATCAGGGAAAAGTGCTGACGGCAAACTCAGAAGTAGCGGTAAATCAAAGACAGGCAGCAGCGTTAATTCGAGCTAGAGTCGCTTTAGAACAGGTGCAGCAAACCGTTAAAAACCAACTCCCTCTGGACTTTTGGACAATCGATCTCAGAGGAGCTATTCAAGCTTTAGGCGAGATAACAGGAGAAGAAGTTACAGAATCAGTTCTTGATCGCATCTTCAGCCGTTTTTGTATTGGCAAATAAGAAGTTAAGTTCATTTGTTTGCTAGCCAAACTAACCCCCAGCACTATCTACCTTTACCCAACACAACTACTCTCAAAGTCTTGAAGGCGATCGCCAAATCCATGAGGAGAGAGTAATTTTTGATGTAGTAGAGATCGTAAGCTACCTTTTGATAAGCATCTTCCACCGACGCACCATAGGGATAACATACCTGCGCCCAGCCTGTGATACCAGGTTTAACTAGGTAGCGGACATCATAGTAAGGAATCTGCTCCCTTAACTGGAGATCGAATTCAGGTCTTTCGGGGCGGGGTCCTACCAGGCTCATTTCTCCCTTAAACACATTCCACAGTTGTGGTAACTCATCGATTCTGGTTAGACGAATAAATGAACCAATTTTAGTAATGCGCGGATCTTTTTCCTTCGCCCACTGAATCCCTTTAGATTCGGCATTTTGGTACATCGAGCGAAACTTGTATACGCGAAACTTTTTACCATTGAGTCCAGTTCTTACCTGAGAATAAAAGATAGGACCAGAACTAGTTAATTTAATGGCGATCGCCACAGGGATAGTGATCGGCAAAGAAACAACAATCATTACTGCTGCCACTACGATATCAATTAACTGCTTTACCTTGGCTTTAATGCGGTTGTGCAGAATATTAAACCCCGAAGTAAAAGCAAACCAATCATCCTGAATATAGGCAGGAGGAATTTTTTGCCAAAACTGTTCGCAGAAATCAGCAATGCTATAAACATAGACTCCTTTAAGCCTCATGTCCATTAATTCTCTAACCATTTGTTCCGATAGACTGCGCTCTGCACCATCAATCAAAATTCCCGACCAGTATTGCTGTTTCCAGGTAGAACTAAGATTGCCAATACTACTAAGTAATGATGTTCTTCCTCCCATTTTGTCTCCAGCATAAGCACCATTGCTGGCAAAATTATCGGCGAAAGAAACAAATTCAGCCCGAGAATTTAATTTACGGTGTTCCTTGCCAAATTCAACAACTTTCTGATGGTCACCCAGTACCAGAAAGCGACTAGGCTTTTGGTTCGCCTTCAGCCATCTGTCCACCAAAGATCGACTAACTACAGCCCAGAAGGAAAACAGTAGGACGCTGATTAACAAGACTCCGCGTCCCACAATGGGTTGACTACCCCAGATTCCTGTAATGTACACTAAAGAAGTCACGGCAGTGACCGTTGCTAAGATGCCAATAATTGCTCTTTCCGACAAGCGAACTCCCGAAACTTCGCAATTCAGCTTATAAGTATCTGTAAGATACAAACCGAGCAAATATATAGCTATCAAGGCATACAGGATTGGGCTCTCTAGATCTAAAGACTGTGACAGCCTTAAATTTAAGGCAAGATTGAAGCACAAAAGTAACCCAACAATATCCCCAATAACTAGTAACCACACAATAATCATACGAGAGGTACGACTATACATTAACAAAGTCGATATATATTTCGACGGCTGCTCACTATAAAACATTTAAATTGTGGGAAATATTTAAGTCCAAGGGATTTTTATAATTTAGGTTCAATTCTACATGACAAGTCGTAAATTTACTGATTAAATTTAGCTATTTTATTACTATTGCAAACTGTAAATTTACTGAGGTTGACTACTCTTTTTTAACCGTTAAATTTAAGATCTTAGAACAAACTGCTCCATCATTCAAATCTAAGACCAGATCTGCTGTCGGCAATAATTAAGACAATCTAAAAACGATATGTTGTGATACATAAAAAGAACTACGAAGCCGCACATAATTACAGCTTAAAAAGACGTTGCTGATGAGCAACATAAGTTTGATGATTAATCACTTTGGCTACTATCTCAAAGCTTACGGTTGTGAGCTTTTTTGGAGTACAGTCAAACAACTATATCTATGCTTCAAATCTCGATTCAACAACATACTCAAAGAAAAGTAAAAGCTATTTTTTATCGTTTTATTGATAACATTTGCTTTACTAACGTCATATCGTCAAACTAGATTTGCAGCAATACCGTTCGGTTAATAATTAAACAGCAGAAGAAGCAACAGCGAAAGTAAGTGATTGAAGTTGAGTATAACCAGTTCGATGAATTGGCTTTCTGGCTTTAAATTTAAAACGAGGATTCTTGACAACTCTCAGATTAGTGTGACCTTGGCGATGCGAAATAATTTGTTCGGTAATTTCGGAGATTAACCAAGAGAAAAAGTAAGGTAGAGAAGAAGCTAAGGTTTGTTGGAATTGAGAGATAGTTCGACGCAAATCATCTACAAGAACAAATGTTGAAGGGTAGGGAAAGCTTTATTGGTCTTTGTGAAGGATTGCAAAATGCACTGGCGACCAGCGGCGGAGCTCCGAAAGAACATCGCACGGATTTTCTGGAATTTCATCTAAAAGCAGAGTGATTGTCGGTTGACACAAAAGATGAAAATCGAGACGCATAAGATGAAAATGAGTCTTCTTTCTGTAAGATAAAATTAGTTTCTCTGAAATGTACCCCATCGTCAAGACAGCAAAATAGCAAAATTAAG
>JBCCNG010000551.1:0-3387 GCA_039025955.1 Cyanobacteria bacterium P01_C01_bin.72
GGCAGGAAGAGGTCCAGAGCGATTGGCTTCGAGAAAGAGGAAGTTTTTTTGTAGGGCTTCGCCGTAAGCGAACTGTCCTTGTTGTCCAACAGACTGTCCGTTGCTGTTGGGGATATTGACGGGATTACTAACAGGAGCGCCGATTGGTTCGCTAATTGGTTCAGGAGTAACTACATCTTCTATCGGTTCAGGAGTAATAGTCTCTTCTGCCATAGACTCAAAACTACCTGTATCAGCACTCATCATTTCTAGTGTCATAACTTCTGGCTCAACCGTTGGAGTCGGTTCGGTCATGGCAGAACTATCAATGATGTTGAATTCTCGTGCCTCTTGTCCACCGTCTTCGATAATAAAAATTGGTTTGATTGATTGTCCTGAAGTGAGACTTACCTGGTCGTTTTGTCCTGTAATTGTGTAGCTGCCGTCGCCGTTGTCAACTAAATCTACGCCGTAAACTTCTTTGATGCTGTAGGGTAATTCAAAGTCTACTTGCCAGTTAATGGCATCGGATTCAGCAGTTAGCTCTAGTTCTAGCTTGTAACCACCATGCCAGTCTTCTGTAATTTGATTTTGAGTTTGGAAGATATTGTTAGTAGCCATAATTAAGTAACTTTTAAAAGGTAATTGTGATTGCAACCAGCCGTCCTGGGGTTGGTATCTTGGGGTCTTATACGTAACTTGATTACCTTTATAAATGCTTTACAATCCCTTCACAGTGACTTCATACAATCTAGGCAGCCGATTATGATCACAAAGGCTTGTGAAAGTTGAAAAATATGGCTTTGAGGTGGTGATCAGTAGTGATAAATTTACTGATTAGGGCGTGTCGTCAATAAAAAAAAACTAGAGTAGCAAAAAAAACTGGAGTTAGACTGAAATCTTTAGTAGGCTGGAAGCATGGAAACAAGGGAAAGTCGAAGAAAAGCCATGGCTAGAAAAACGCCAGTCTCCAAAGCGAATCAGAAAGTTGTCCTCAAATGTATCCATCAAAATTGTCCCAGTTGTGGTCAGAAGATGTGGAGTGATTACGACAACTTGAGAACCATCAGAACCTGATCAGGAGTCGTCCGAATAACCTTGAAGGTAAGGCGTTAACTATTCTCGATAACGAAGAAAAGCTTCCAGTGTTACTTGTGTAACTTCGCTGTGACCCTGAAGATTATTTACTGAAATTGGAAACCAAATTAATCCAGTCTATTTTGCCACCCTAGTTTTTTAAATTGATGACATGCTATTGAGTCTTAAAGCTTTCATCCCATAATCTTCTGAACAGAGATTAGGAACTGTTTACTGTTCACCGCTAAACTAATAGCTAGGAATAAATAAGCGATTTTGCAAGTTGATCAGAGCATATGAGTAATACAGTTTGGGAATTAGATTTTTATTCACGTCCAGTTTTAGACGAGGCGGGGAAAAAACTCTGGGAAGTTTTGATCTGCGAAAGTCCTAACAGTATAGACTGCAATCCCGATACTTTATTTAAGTATGCTCAATATTGTTCTAGTACCTCGGTAAATTCCTTATGGTTAAGAGAAGCGATTGAGAAAGCGATCGCCAAAGCCGAAACAACCCCAACAAAAATCCGCTTTTTTCGTCGTCAGATGAATAATATGATCGTCAAAGCCTGTGAGGATGCAGGCATAAACCCTGTACCGAGTCGTCGCACCTATGCCCTAAATAAATGGTTGTCCGACAGGATGGCAGATTTTTATCCTCAAGAATCGGGATTTGATCTCAAAACCGCTAATACAGCCTCGGTACAATATCCACCACTAAACGCTATTTCCCTACCTGATGCGGTCAAAGGAGATCGGGGTGACAAGTGGACTTTTGTAAGTTTGGCGGCGGCGGATTTCGACGATATGAAAGATTGGGACATTGCTTTTCAAGAGTCTTTTGCTCTTTCCCTGCTAGAGATCAAACCGAATACAACAATTCCTGGCTTAATTATTTATTCTCCTCGGGCTACTCCTCTCGCCGCCTGGATGTCTGGACTAGAAATGGGTTATTTACAGTTAGAAAAAACCGCCCGTCCTCAGTTGCGTCTAGAAACCGGCTTGAGCGATAGCTGGACTTTAATTAATTTAACCAACGATGAAATGCTTAAGCAAGCAATAGAATTTTCAACTGCCAAGCAAAAAGCTCAGGGAATTCATTTTTTAGCCGTCCAATCTGATCCAAACTCGGAAGCCTTTGCTGGGTTTTGGCTGTTAAAAGAATAATTTCTGCAAATTAAAACGTTCAGCATTTCTCAATACTGAACGGCTCGCTAAAACGATTTAAGCTACCTGAATTAAAGAATTATTTTTTGGCAATAACCCAAACAGCATGAACTAATCCAGGAATGTATCCCAGCAAAGTTAGAAGAATGTTGATCCAAAAGTCCATACCTATTCCTACCTGAAGAAACACACCCAGTGGGGGAATCAAAATAGACAGAATAATGCGAATAATATCACCCATG
This sequence comes from Cyanobacteria bacterium P01_C01_bin.72, assembly GCA_039025955.1. Classification (GTDB taxonomy): domain Bacteria; phylum Cyanobacteriota; class Cyanobacteriia; order Cyanobacteriales; family Xenococcaceae; genus Waterburya. The sequence continues at coordinate 2,465 of JBCCNG010000551.1, forward strand.
TTCAATGTTCTCCTAATAGTATTATTGGTTAGCAATAACAGAATGATGGGTCTTTAAACAGATCGATTCCCTTGCTGAAGTTGCTATTGCCCTTAAATCGATGATGACACAACTACTAAACTAAACGGGAAACTCAACTAAACCAATTCTATTTGGCTCCGGAAGGGACAAGACGTTTTTCTAGAGAATTAAGGCGCTGTTTGGCAGTTTTATTTTCAGGATCGTGTTTCAAAGCTTCTTTATAAGTTTCTACTGCTTTGACTATCATCTGTTTTTTCTCATAAACATTGCCCAGATTATTAAAAGCAATGACATATTGAGGATAAAGCTTCAATGCCTCTTTATACTGGCGAATGGCAATATCATATTGTTCTTGGGCAAAATAAGCATAGCCCATCGCATTATGAATTAGAGCCTGATTCTCTGTGGGCAAATCCCGATCTGCCTTGAGAGCCTTTTTCAGTAGAGTGAGCGACTGTACAAAGAGCTTTTTATCGAGATAGAGACTACCAAGTTCATAGTATTCTTCAGCAGTACCTTTTTGCTGCTTGAGCTTTTCTTGCAGACGGGAAAAGGTGCTTTCTTGCCTACGAGTTCGGAGTACTTCGCGCAGGATATAAACTGCGGCAAAGGTTAAGATGACAAGCAGAGCAGAAATATAAGCTATGGGTAAATTCTCATTCATTGGCGATCGCAGTAGTAGTAAGCTTAAAACTAATTCGATTTATTTTTATATTACCTATAATTCTCACACATCTGTCTGGGTCAAATCCTCAATAGTTAACAAAATGTTGAGGGTTGTTCTTTCGTTTATATCTGTATATAGCGGTTCTCGAATAAGTGAGATACACTAATCCAAATTAAGTTGTAGTAAACAATGAAGGCGTATTCACTTGATTTGCGACAGAAAATTATTGATGTAC
>JBCCNG010000552.1:0-3385 GCA_039025955.1 Cyanobacteria bacterium P01_C01_bin.72
CCAAGGACAAGTTACTGATGGAGAAATAGTCTTTGAGAGGTTGCAGGAAAAAATAAATCAAATTGCTGAAGAACAAAATTAATGAGTAGTTATTCCTTCTCTGATGCAGCAGTAAAAATATTCTCTGTATATTTTTGAGTTCGTAAATAAGAAGAATCACTCCACCCCTTCTTGTAGATCGAAGTGACTAATATTCATTAGATTGTTATAAGCTCTTATAGAAAAAATACTGGAGAGTCAAAATGTTGAAGTTATACGGTGGGGCGAGAAGTAGAGCCTCAATTGTGCAGTGGTACTTAGAAGAATTATCTATCCCATACGAATTTGTCTTATTGGACATGGCAGCAGGAGAACACCAAAAACCTGATTACTTAGCCATTAACCCCATCGGTAAAGTTCCTGCTCTGGTGGATGGTGACTTCAAACTATGGGAATCAGGAGCAATTCTACTTTATCTAGCCGAAAAATACTGTAAACCTGGAGTTTCTTTTGAAGAAAGAAGTGTTTGGTCACAGTGGGTCTTATTTGCGAACTCAACTCTAGCAACAGGATTGTTTGTCGAAGCTAGCCGTGAAAAAGAAGTACCAAAGTTACTTACTGCTTTGTCTGAAATCCTCAATAAGAATCCTTATATTCTGGGGTCTGAATTTACAGTAGTTGATGTGGCAGTGGGGTCTATTCTTGCTTATGTCCCTATGATGCTGCCAATTGATTTAAGTCCTTATCCCACAATTCTTGAATACATCAAGCGGATGAATGAGAGAGCAGCCTTTAAGAACAGTATTGGCAAAAGGTAAGGCTAAGGCTCTTCATTAACGAAATCACTTAATTAAATACATGTTTTTTGGGTCGGGTATATCCTGACCCTTTCTTTGAGTTTATTGACTTAAATCAAACAAGTTAGCTAGTGCCTGTCATCTTTGTTAACATATTTAAATAGAGAACCACAAGCAACACGGGCTCTTTGAGCTGCTTGAGTCCAAATTTTAAAAGTGAATTTTTCAAGATCTTGCCCGTCAGCAATCAACATCTTGGATATCACGCTAGCAGGAATAAAAGACCAAAAAGAGCAAGATTCCAACATGTATGGCTCCTGAGTAGATTCATGAATCCGAAAATCATACAGAGAATAGTCGCGACAACCCAAAGCACGATGAGCATTTTGCACCGCTTGACTTAATTTAAATTGTAGTTCTGGAGTAATGTGAGCAGGGCAAACAACATCTACGGGCTGCCTAACCATTTTGCCGTCGCCTTCGGTTCCCAGTTTATTATCCAAAGTACGGATGGGGTTTTCTTTTGTTAACAGGTATTCCATTGCGGGGAGTACCTGTAGTTTTCCTTCTTCTTCGATCGCACCTACGCGGAGTTCTCTACCAGGAATATATTCTTCGATCAACAGCACTTCATCATATTTAAAACCAGTCTCAAGAGCCGATTCTATTGCTGATTCTTGTTTTACAAGAGTAATCCCGACAGAATTATCTTCTGAATTGGGTTTAACAACAAAAGGAGGTTTCATTTCTAAAGAATCACCCTTTCTCAACAGTTGAGCTTGGGCGAATCGGACTCCTGCTGAAGTGACAATGTTGCGAGTATGAGATTTATTGGTTGCTAGGGCTATCGAATTAGCTCTGGTTCCCACTACAGGTATATTGAGTAAATCCTCAAAGAAAGCTCGATAACTGGTCATTCCAGGGAAACAAAACATATGAGGAACGACTACATCTACTGGAGGTAATTGAGCGATCGCTTGATTGAGTGGGATTTTTTGACCCAAGTTAGCCAAAGATGAGCCTAATTGCCAGGAGCCATCGGGATGAACCACTGCATAGTAACTACTAACTCCTTTGGGTTGTACTACTTCCTTGGCATACAAAACTGATAGGTTGTAGTAAAAATCAGAAACCGCAGAACCTACAAGATGCAAAACTGCAAGAGGGCTATTTTTGGTAAAAGGTGTATCACCAGGGACTAGAGTTTGAGAAATAGTCATAACAATTAAAAAATCAAAATTTTTATCTAGCAAGAGTGTTTCAACTGGTTATCTTGTCTCCACAGTTTTTTGTGACAGAGATCGCCAAGATTTCAGTGAATCAAGCAAGCCAGAATAGCCATTAACTAATGTGTAATTGCTAATTTAACTATTCCGTAGCCAACTTGATAGAGAGTCTAATCTCCACCGATTTCTACCAATTTCCCAATATTGAAATCGATTTTGACCCAACCTCGAAGACGACGCAGGTTATCCATCAGCAAAAGAGGGATTTGCCAATTGTGGAGCATTAAAAAGGGGACTGGATCTTCTGGAGTCAAAATAGCATCAGTTCCTTGGGTTACTTTATGCCACCAAGCTTGCAACTCTTTGAGAGAACGAATCTCCAGAAATCGCCATAATTCGTGATATGCCCAGTAAGTAGGCTTACTATCTGGCAAAGGCGCTATCGGTACATCTCCAGGCGTAGCATCAGTTAGGTAAGCATTAGCCACTCCAGGACTATCATGAAACATGGTAATCGCCGAGTGGAGACGGGGATTACACTCGATGGGATAGACCTGACCACCTGGAGTTTGAATCATGTCAAAACAAATTTGTCCTGTCAGATTCATTTTGGCGACAAAAGTAGCCACCCAGTCATAGATAGCAGGATTGTCAGCTTGTTCGTAGTTCACCTGAAACGGAGAAGACTTGGAACAACAGTGCAGTCTAATCTGACCTTTACGAACTGTGGCATGGAAACAATATTCTTGACCGCGAATAAACTCTTGCATTACCCAAGGTTTGTCTTCACTAATTGGCAAACTTTTAACATAATCCGCCATTCCCGCAAAAGGAAGCTTCGTCAGATCTAGACGCAACACTGAATCATAAGGAATACTCTTGAGAATATAGGTACTGCCATCGCTTTTAAAATCAAAATCAAGAATTTGTTGGGGGTTGGTGATCCGAAATACTTTGGGTGCTGATAAACCAAATTCTCTCGCCTTACTGCAAAAAGCATACTTGTCATCGAGAATCGCGGTTTCTTCTGGATCAAGATGCAACGATTCACAGTAAGGAGCTAAAGCCTGCTTCGCCAAAGAATCGTAATAGCTGGCGATGGGACTAGACACGGGAACAAACAAATCTATATTTTTCTGTTTGGCAATATCTACTAGAGCCTCACAGTAAGCTTCTGGTTCTTGTTCGGGTACAGGAACGGTAAAAAAACCCTTAACTGCCCGCGAAAATCGATGCCCTGATAGCCAATATTTGTGGGTTTCTACTAAATAAACATCATGTCCGTCGCGGTAGAAAGACCTTGCTAGTTGCAAAGCTTTGGTCATTTTCGCCCCAGTAATTAGAATCCGTTGCTTCTCGGTCGGGGTTATTTGAGCACGATCG
>JBCCNG010000553.1:0-3379 GCA_039025955.1 Cyanobacteria bacterium P01_C01_bin.72
GCCCTATGTTTCCAGCCAATACGTTATGCCTGTTGATCCTTATTTAGGGTTTGCTGAATAAGTCAAAATTACTTGCATATAAGCGTTTCAAGCGTTTCGTTAAATTGAAGTGCAAGTTTTTTTTATAAACAAGGCTATTTTTCTTGCACATGACAAGATAAAGTGCATAATTTTATTGAAAGCTAATGGCGCCTAAGGCTTTGCCTTACTAGTCGTCTTACGACGATCTGCGCGTATGCGCTGCGCTAATAGCTTGCAAACAGATATCCTGTCAAATCTCAGTTTTTCAGCAAGCCTTATTTAGTCTTGATTAAAGTATTTTTGTATCTGTGCCAAAGCAGCACTACCAATATTAAATACAGCCCAGCTAGCAGCGATCGCCAAAGGTGCTACTACTACTATTACACGCCAATCCATAAATCTATCTCCCTAACAGCTATTAATTTATTTAAAAGGTTTATTAATACAAAACCAGATTTATTTATACAATGTACCAGTTTTCTTTACTTTTTTTCCAGATTTTTTCTCCGCCAGAGACAAGAAAAAGGGAGGACGCTATGCCCTCCCACAGAAAACGACCTTAATGCTAGATGAGATCTAGACTAGTTTGAGGTTGGGATAGTACGCCAGAATATCGTCAGAGGAGAGTGTATCGCCTTCTGCTTGGGGTGTCCAGAGTATTTCTACTGCTAACAGGCGATCGCTACCTAAACCACCAATCTGCTGTAGTGCCTGACGCATATCATCTGTGCCATTGATCTTTGGTAAGTCGAGGTTGCCTGTCGCACCGACAATTACCGTCGCTACGATATATTCGCCCGAGTCACCATCTTTAAGCTGGATTGCGCCATCTTTGGTTGTTCCCCCCAGGGTTTTTTGCGAATCATCATCAATGACGTTATTGACATTGCTCAAAGTTTCTTCGGTGAATTTACTGCGCTCAGTCAGAGAAAACTGATTAAATTTAGCTTCCGCAGCTTCTAGGCTTGCCTTTTGGGAGTTGGTTGCACCATAAACCCAATATTCGGGGTGACGTAACAAAGCTAGGGTTGCTTCTTGCAGTACAGTAACCCGTCCAGCAGCAGTACTAGTATCGGCAGTTAGAGCAAGACGGTTTAACTCAGGCTGTAATTCCCGTGCATTTGCCAATAAGCCCACTTTTACTTCCGCTACGGAAACTTTGGGGCTACTACTGTAACCAGTTTCGCCACCAAACCCCGAATTTTGGAAACTACGGATCAGGAAACTGGCGATCGCCATAAAGATTAGAATGGAGAATAAACCGCCACCGCCATAGCCGAAGAAGGGAAGCAGGAATGGAAAGCCAAAACCGCCGCCACCATATCTATAGCCAGGAGATCGATAACCACCGCTATAGCCGCTACCGCGAGGAGTAGAATAGCTGCGGGAAGGAGCGCGGAAAGAACCACCGCCAATTCTCCCCCCTGTACGGGCAGCCATGGCATCACCAGCATTGCCAAAAACTAGGATGCAAACCAAAGCTAATGCTAGAAGAGGCTTGAGCCAGAATTTTCGCTTAAAAATCATTTTCATTTTTCTGTTTAGGATCAGATTTAAAAATTTATGGGAAATCTAATAAAGTCTAAAAAGTCTAATTTAATCAGTAATCGCAAATCTCTTAACCGCCCCCGACAATAGTGACAATTTCCAGGCGATCGCCCGACTGTATTGGAGTTTCTGTCCAGTATTGACGATGCAGGATTTCCCCGTTGTATTCAATGGCAATTAGACGGGGGTTAAGACCGAGTTCAACTAGCAACTCGGGTAAAGCAATTTGCGGTATGCAAGTATAACTTTCGCCGTTAACCTGTATCGTTATTTTATTAGCTGTATTAGTCATAGATCTAGCTGATGCTTGGAGTAATTACCGTCTAATCAATTGGGACAAAAATTGGCGCGTTACCTGAGTCGGTTTCTCTGCCTGCATGATAGCGCGAACTACCGCAACTCTTTGTGCGCCTAGAGTTAGAATTGCCTCAAGGTTATTTAAATCAATGCCACCGATGGCAAACCAGGGAACAGGACATTGAGCTTTAACATAGTCAATATATTCTTTAGTTAATGCCGCTTTTCCTGGCTTAGTAGGAGTCTCATAAAATGGTCCTACACCCACATAGTCTGCTCTTTCGGCGATCGCCCGATTGAGTTCTTGCTTATTAGTTGTAGAACGACCAACAATTTTTTGACTCCCCAATATTTCGCGGGCAAAAGCGACTGGTGCATCATGCTGACCTAAATGTACTCCATCCGCATCTACCGCCAGGGCGATATCCACGCGATCATTAACAATAAACAGGGCGTCATATTGATGGCACAGTTGACATAGTTGCGCCGCTTTCTCCAGGCGATCGCTATCTTTGCCGTCCTTGTCACGATACTGCACCAGGGTTAAACCACCTTTGAGAGCAGCTTCTACTTGCTTGAGCATTTCAGGTTCGGGGGAAGTAACTAGATACAGGGCAGCACTCGCAAGTTGCTGATGTCGATAGCTGTTAAAAAGATTACTTTCGATAGTGTAAACACGGTAGCGTAGCTGCTTACAGGCTGCTGCCATCTGAGGATCGTAAAGTTTACTATATTCCTCTAAAACTCTCAAGGCTTCTTGGGCGCGACATAGATTAGCCTGAAGTAGCTGTTCGAGACTGTTTCGCACTTCCTCTTGTGGATGAGAGATATCTGTTCCCACATCCCCAGGAGTATCCCGTGCCTGACGTAGTTCCCAACTATGCCATTGGGCTAATTCTTGGCGAATTTGTTTACATTCTTCGGCTAGTGGTTGATGGTTTAAGCCCAAACGACACCACTCTTCAATTATTCTCAAGCCTTCACGGGCGCGGTCAAGATTGGCATCAAGGATACGATAAATGGCTTTTTTCATCTAGCTTTAGTTGATTAATGCTGCACCCTAACAAAATAGTGCATTGCTGGTAAGTCTTTGTGATTGGTTTTTAACGATGAAGTCGTTCGTGATGCTAGCTCGAAATCTACTTATTTCTGGCAAAAACCCTAGAAGAATTAATAATTGTCAATGCCAATACCAACAGTTAGAGCAGTTAGGACAGTTAAAGCAGTTGGGAAAGTTAAGACAGTTATAGTAATTCTAAATCAGAATTGCAGGAATAAATTTTGAATAAACTCTTCCCAATCCCCAATCCCCAGTCCCTAATCCCCAATCCCCATTGGTGACAAGTTAAGAAAAGGTACAAGTTGTCAAATGCAGTCACATTAGGAGGTGTAGGAACTTTAAACTAGATAGCAAATATGGTTTTTGTTCTCAAATGCGATCGCTAATAATGACATGGCACATTCACAAAAAAGCATTCGAGACCACGCCAGAAATAGAAGCCATCCCAACGTA
>JBCCNG010000554.1:0-3367 GCA_039025955.1 Cyanobacteria bacterium P01_C01_bin.72
GTCAAACCCATTAACGCTAAAAACTTACGGGATGTTCATCAACGTCTCGAACAAGGTCGAACTATTGGCAAAATTGCCCTCGCCGACTGGAATTAATTGTTTCTCAGAAAGCTTTAACGATATGCGTTTCGCTGACCGTGGACAGGCTAAATTCAAGTAAAAATGATTATGAAAACCATATTAATTACTGGCAGTACTGACGGAATAGGAAAGCTAGTAGCGATAAAGCTGGCTCTAGAAGGGCATGAAATTTATTTACATGGTAGAAATTCAGAAAAGCTGGCTACCGTAGTAGCAGAAATTAAAAAACAAGCTAACAATGCAAATATTAAAGGTTTGGTGGCAGATTTTGCGGATTTAGATGCTGTCAAACAGATGTCTAAGCAAATCAAAAAAGAGTTATCTAAAATTGATGTCTTGATTAATAATGCAGGAGTTTATAATAGTAGCCAAGGTCAGAATAATGATGGCTTGGATATGCGTTTTGCCGTCAATTACTTAGCTCCTTTTGTATTTACCAATGAATTGATTCCTTTACTTAAGAAAGGAGCAGCACCACGCATCATAAATTTAAGCTCGGCTGCTCAATCTTCAATAGATTATGAAGTCTTGATTGGCGCAAAAAAACGATCCGCCAGCGAAACCTATGCCCAAAGTAAATTGGCTTTAACTATGTGGAGTTTCTATTTAGCTAAACAAGAACCAGAACTGGATGTAATTGCCGTAAACCCAGGTTCGCTGCTTAATACAAATATGGTTCAAAAAGCTTTCGGAAAATCTTGGTCATCTGCCGATAAAGGAGCAAATATTTTATATGAATTGGCAGTTTCCAAAGATTATCAAAATGTTAGTGGCAAGTACTTTGATAACGATCGCGGAACTTTTGCCGAAGCACATCCAGATGCATATGATGAAACTAAAATTGAGCAACTTATTACGACAACGGCTAAAATTCTAGCTGATTGAGCATTCTGCTTTTTTTTGCTTATAGCTGGTTCACCAGATAACGTTACTTGACCTAGACAATTTGTTTGAGTTTCGGCTAACTGCGAATTTTCTGGCAATTCCTTACAATCAAGGTGAGGGGATATAAAGAAACTTTAAGCAACTAGGAGCTATGAAACGGATTGTCGCGATCGCAGGATTTGAATCTTTTAACGCTAGTCTTTATCGTCAGGCGGCAAAAGCGGCGATGGAACGCTGTGAAGGGTTAGAGGTGATCTTTTTTAGCGATCGCGACATTACAGCTTCTCCTGGTATGGTTGAGGCAGCCCTAGAGACGGCAGATGTCTTTTTTGCCAGTCTGGTATTTGATTATGATCAGGTGATGTGGCTGCGGGAGAGGGTAGAAGATATTCCCATCAGGCTGGTGTTTGAGTCGGCTTTAGAGTTAATTAGCTTAACTAAACTGGGTAAATTTGCGATCGGGGATAAACCCAAGGGAATGCCCAAGCCAGTCAAGTTTATTCTCAGTAAGTTTAGTAACGGTAAGGAAGAAGACAAGCTAGCAGGCTATATTAGCTTTCTCAAAACAGGGCCCAAGTTACTCAAATATATTCCTGGTCAGAAGGTACAGGATCTCCGCAACTGGCTAATTATCTACGGTTACTGGAATGCTGGAGGCACAGAAAATGTGACGGGGATGTGCTGGACGCTGGCAGAGAGATATCTTGGTTTAACAGTGGGAGAAATTCCCCAGCCTCTAGAAACTCCCAATATGGGTTTACTGCATCCCGAATATCAAGGCTATTTTACTTCGCCTCAAGACTATCTCAAGTGGTACCAGAATAACCCTGTGGTTGATCCGCAGGGTTTGGCAGAATCGAAGCCGACTGTCGGTATTTTGTTATATCGCAAACATGTTATTACCCAACAACCCTATCTACCGCAGTTAATCAAACACTTTGAATCTCAGGGCTTAATTCCCTTACCGATCTTTATTAACGGTGTCGAAGGTCACGTGGCGGTTAGAGACTGGATGACCACGGATTACGAACAGTCTCAAAGACAACAGGGCAAGAAAGAAATACTCTCTTTAAAGAAAGATGCCGTTAAGGTAGAGGCGATCGTTTCTACCATTGGTTTTCCACTGGTTGGTGGCCCTGCTGGTTCAATGGAGGCAGGTAGACAGGTAGAAGTAGCCAAAAATATACTCACTGCCAAAAATGTACCTTATATTGTTGCTGCACCGCTGTTAATCCAAGATATTCATTCCTGGACACGTCAAGGAATTGGCGGCTTACAAAGTGTGGTGCTGTATTCCTTGCCTGAATTAGATGGAGCAATTGATACTGTACCTTTGGGTGGTTTAGTAGGAGAGGATATTTATCTTGTACCCGAAAGGCTGCATCGCCTCACAGGTAGGCTCAACCAGTGGATTAGCCTACGTCGTACTCCCACCTCAGAGAGAAAACTAGCAATAATTTTATATAATTTTCCCCCTGGTTATGGCGCAGCGGGTACAGCCGCCTTGCTCAATGTTCCTCAGAGTTTATTAAATTTGCTGCATGCTTTAAAAGCCCAGGGTTATGAAGTAGGGGAATTGCCAGTCGATGGCGAAGAGATTATTCGGCAGGTAAAAGAAGCTGATGAATCAGCCTCCTTTGGTTTAGGGGGATCTCAAGTCAACGTCCGTACTCTCGAAAAATGGTTGGGCTATCTGCAAACTAGTCGAGTAGAAAAGCAGTGGCAGTCCCTCACGGGGACAGGACTCAAGACCTACGGTGATCAGTTTCAGCTTGGCGGGATTCAGTTGGGTAACGTCTGGATTGGCATACAGCCGCCTTTGGGAATTGCGGGAGATCCGATGCGGTTGATGTTTGAAAAAGACCTCACTCCTCATCCGCAGTACGCGGCATTTTATAAGTGGTTGCAAAACGAATATCAGGCTGATGCCCTGGTTCACTTTGGGATGCATGGCACAGTGGAGTGGTTGCCAGGATCGCCTTTGGGTAATACGGGTTATTCCTGGTCGGATATTTTGTTAGGAGATATGCCCAACCTGTATATCTATGCGGCGAACAATCCCTCGGAATCTATCTTGGCAAAGCGTCGTGGTTATGGTGTTTTGGTTTCTCACAACGTTCCTCCTTATGGACGGGCGGGTTTATATAAAGAGTTGATTGCCCTGCGGGAATTGATTGGGGAATATCGCGAAGATACAGAGAAGAATTATGCCCTGCGAGATATTATCTGCCAAAAAATAGTTGATGTTGGCTTAGAGAAAGACTGTAAGTTTGCTGAGGGAAATAAAAACGGCATTGATTTTACGGTTGAGAATAGCAAGCTGTTTAGCAAGAATGCCCTCAATCAATATTTTATCCAGGTGTATGAAAACAAACGCTGTTCCAACACCTGTAGATATTCA
>JBCCNG010000555.1:0-3360 GCA_039025955.1 Cyanobacteria bacterium P01_C01_bin.72
GTATGGAACAAACTGAATAAAATAATAAAATTTATTACGAATCATTGCCCGACCCATGTTGGTCATCATGATTGATTGTGAGACCAAAAATTAGTAGATACTAAGTTTTAAACTAAATCGCCTACTCGCCCATGAAATAGACTAGACAATTATTGTATCCATCTGTTCGGGGCTTAACTTAAGATTGTGTTGCTCGCAAACAGCGATTAGAACAACTGCTGATATAAGCTAGCGATTCGCAAGGGCGGTAAATTTTCTACTTTGCTAACGGTATGATTCTATTACTACCGTTTTCCTAGCTTTATAGATGGAAATTCCTGTTTCTCAACGAGGCGAAGCTCCAGAAATCATTTTACCTTCAACCTGGTTTGAATCCCGCATTACCCTAGAGCAGATTCGTTACTGCTTTTCTAAAGGTATCAAAGAGATTCGGATCGCGTCGGGCTTTTTCACCATCAAAGGCTGGGGATTAATTCGTCGCTATACCAAAGACAAGCAGGTTTATCTACTGGTAGGAATTGACGAACCTGGAGAAGAGAGGGCTAAGGCTGCATTGGTCAAAGAGATAATGCGCCATTTAGCCACGGGAAGCGATCGCGATCGCCGAACCAGCGTAATCGATCTAGTTGAGAAAATCGAGTCAGGAACGATTAATATTGTCGATGCCCGTGCCACTTCCCATCATGGCAAACTGTATATAGTTGACGACCACACAGCCATCAACGCTTCGGCTAATACTACAGGCAGGGGATTTCTCGAACAGATAGAATCGGGAGGTCTTTATGCCCCAGAAGTAGTAGAGCGTTTTGTTGATGAATACGGTACAAGACCAGATGTTGAGTTGACTCCTGCAATTATCGAAGCTCTACAGGAATTAGTTCAGTCTCAAGTAGCGGGATTTATCGTTAAGTTTGACGAATACTTTAACAATGCCTCCGATATTACAGGACTTTTACTCGAAGCTTTAAAACGCTGGCTCGAACAGGCTACCCCTTGGGATATCTATCTTAAAACCCTGCTGGCATTAGAGCAGATCGAACCCGTTAGAACCACCTATCCCAAATCTCCCGTCTCCTACCAAAGAGATATGATTGCCCAGGCATTAAGGCAAATCCGAGACTATGGCGGTTCGATGTTGGTGGCATCTACGGGACTGGGTAAAACTGTAATGGGAACGCATATTGCCATTCAGTTGCAGGCAGAAGAACTAATAGATCGGGTGATTATCGTCGCTCCTAAAGCCGTTCATAAATCTTGGCGCAAAGAGATGCGTCAAGCCAGCCTCAATAGCAACTGCTTTCATTACGCCACCTTAGATGCTGAAGATGCCAATAGAGATGGTGGATTAGAGGAATGGTCAGAAATTATCGATGAAATTATTGATGATACGGGACGCTATTTATTGATTCTTGATGAATCCCATCAACTAAGAAAACGCTATCCCGCTAAGTTTGCCAACCGCAAAAGAGAATCTAGAAGAAAAGAGCGCAAAGCCTTTACCCGTGTAAATCAATTGGTCAATCAGATTGGCAACAAAGGAGATAAGGTTAAAGTTTTGCTGCTTAGTGGCTCTCCCTACGCCACTGATAAAGAAAATCTCAACACACAACTCCATTTATTACCTCATACCAAGCAAAGCACTGCCTTATTTCCCGAATTCGATGATGAAGGAAAAATCTGGCAGATAAATGAGTCGTCAGAATTCATCGAGCTTCCTGTAGTTCACAAGCTGACTACACCCCACGTCGCCAAATACTATAACGAAAGCGATCGCAATGGAGAACCCTACATTACCTTTGGCGATTCTAAAAGGTATTTTCCCGATGTCACTTTACACAATATGTATTCCCCTTTGCTATTTGAATCGCAAATTAGCGATCTAATCAAACGGGGTTATTTCGATCTAGACACCACGCAAATTTATCGCACTAATATTGCTTTTCAGGTCAAGCTTTCCTGGGCCAGTTCTCCTCTGGCACTAATAGAAACGTTAGAAAGAGTGATGGATACTCCTGGGGGTCAAAAAGAGTTTGACTTTGCCGAACGAAAAAAATCAGAATTTGCCATCGACAAGAGCGAACGCCGTCGAATACTCAAGCCAATAGTCAAACAACTAAAAACTTTGAGCTATTTCGATGACCCCAAATTTCAACATTTAATGTATGTAGTCGATCGCTTCTGTCCCAGGGAAAAGGTAATTATCTTCTGCGAACGCAGAACGACAGCATACTACTTGGAACAAGCACTAGAGAGTTTACTGCCCGAACTTAGAGTCTACAGTACGGTCAAAGCCCCCAAAGTAGTCAAAGGGGTTAATAGCTACGATCTCAAACAAATCAAAGAGGTAGAAAAAGCGATCGCCGACTTTGCTCCTGTGGCTAATGATGCCGTAGGCAAAAGTGAAAAAACTTATGATATTTTCATCGGTACTGATGCTTATGGTGTTGGAGTTAATATGCAGGATGCCTGTGTAGTAGTTAACTATGACATCGCCTGGACACCAATTGAACCTACTCAAAGAGCAGGGCGCATTCTAAGATTTTGGCATGAGCCGAGAAAAGTTCACATCTATACTCTCGTGCCTACTCTCAGTGAGCAGAATAACGTTAAATACGAGTTATTAGAAAAAACTAAACGTTGGGAAAATTTAGTAGACCGTCACAATATATCTCGCCAACTGATTGACTTACCCGTCTTGACACAGCGATCGTCTCGCAATCTAGATCTAGCTCAATGGGCAGGAGAAAGCGATGGCTTTATTGAATCTGGAAGTTTATCTTTGGAAAATGAGGACGAAGATAAATGGGTATCTAGTTACTATTTGCATACTCGCAAGCTGCATTTACATCGCGAATATGTAGAGAATCTCGACCGCGATCTGATAAGTGCTTTAGTTTACAGTGGCGAAAAACCATTACTTTACCTGCTGGTTAAATATCAAAGTCAATACTATTTCTTACTCTTTGACCCCCAGAAAAAAAGTGTAACTACACCTCAACCTGAAGCTCTTTTAAACCTGATTGAATGTTCTCCCGACACTGAAACTGCCGTAGTCGATCCCAACGAAATAGAATCAAAGAGCGATGATTGTCTAAATATTTGGTGCAAAAGACATGACTATATTGTCGATGAAGTCATGCGGGAATGCACTCTGTATCTACAGCCGAATATATCTGACCAGAATCTTGCTAATTTACTCGATTAACTGTTGACATTATAGAAGTGTAAAACCATCCCAAACCATACATTGCAGCGTTAAGCCTGGTAAGTGAGATAATAAAATTAGAAAGGAAGCCTCCCGACTGGACATCTGTGAAGCTTCCTTTAATTTAAAACCTATAAAGATTATACCAATGACTA
>JBCCNG010000556.1:0-3360 GCA_039025955.1 Cyanobacteria bacterium P01_C01_bin.72
AATAATCCTCTATACTGTTGAATCATTTGATTAACGATAAAATATATTTCAAGAGAGTTTTAGATTACGTTATCAAAAATATATGACCACTGTGATCGCAGTAGAGAAGAAAAAGTTAGAGCAACCCCCTTTAGATATACACTATTTGGGCGATCGTGTATTGCGTCAACCTGCCAAACGAGTTGCCAAAGTTGACGATAAGGTTCGCAACACGGTAAGAGAAATGTTGCAAACCATGTACAGCGCCGATGGGATCGGATTGGCAGCTCCCCAAGTCGGGATTCATAAGCAAATTATTGTCATTGATATTGCCCTAGATCAGCCCGATAAGCCACCTTTGGTTTTGATTAATCCCAAAATTACTAAGTCAGGGAATAATCTGTGTAATTCGGAAGAAGGCTGTTTGAGCATTCCTGGAGTTTACCTAGAAGTCGCTCGCCCAGATGAGATTGAAGTGTCTTATAAAAATGAGCAGGGAAAACCCTGTAAACTAAAAGCTACTGGTTTGCTGTCTCGGGCAATTCAGCACGAAATGGATCACCTTAACGGGGTGATGTTTGTGGACCGCGTGGGCAATAATATTGCTCTCAATGAAGCGTTAAAGAAACGGGGTTTTGCCACCAGCGCAGTTAAGCCAGTTAAAAAAGCCAAATAAAGTAAAACAAATTTATTAAACTAGCTAATTAGCCAGGAATAACATTATGATTTCAATGACACCAAAAAGCGGGATTTGCCTGCTGCTGTGCTGTATTACGGCGATCGCTGCTGTCGGTTCAGTTTTTGAACTTTCTTCTGGTAGTCCTGAATTGGGAAGCATGGTAACGGGCTTAATTCTCGCTGCTAGCATTCCCCTAACTGGAATTCTCTTTTGGATTGCAGTGCAGGATACAAAAGCCAACCAGAGCTAATTTTGAGTTGTATTTAAGTAGGTTGGCATCAATATTTGTCTTGAGATAAGAAACAAAAGCACATCAAGCAAAGCTTTACTAGTCTCCGTAAAACGACTCACAAGTCAAAGGCTTATGCAGCTAAGAGCTGAGAGCTGAAAGCTTTTAAACAGATATCTGATCAAATCCCAGTTTTTCAGCCAGCCTTACTTAGCACCAGAAATTAGCATAAAAAAAGAGAAGGACTTTACCTTCTCTCTCAAATATATGAGGCTTGAAAATTAAGCCTGTAAATCTTTAACCTTAATCTTGTTCGTAATTCCTGACGATGGGTGTAGGTTTATATTGAGCGCCGCCTTCGTATTCGCGAACAAATGACTCTTGTAGGCTATCTTCAGCGAAACTGACTTTTGTAGATCCCACCTGTGGATTGCACCGTAAGCCCTCGAATACATAACTTGTAACGCTCAAAGAATGAGCTTAAGCAACGATCAATCTACTTTTTAGGTGACAACATCATCATCATGTTGCGTCCTTCTCGCTTGGGAAGTTGCTGCACTTCAGCATATTCTTCCAAGTCTTTTGCCATTCGACGTAATAATTCTTCTGCTAGGCGAGAGTGTTGAATCTCCCGACCACGGAAACTAATGGTTGCTTTAACCTTATCTCCAGACTTGAGGAATCGTTGGGCATTTTTAACCCGCACGTTATAGTCATGTTCCTCAATTTTGTAGCGCATTTTCACCTCTTTAACATCGGCGTTGTGCTGCTTTTTCTTTGCTTCTTTTTGCTTTTTGTCCTGCTCATATTTATACTTGCCATAGTCCATAATTTTACAGACTGGCGGTTTGGCAGTTTCGCTCACCAGAACTAAATCCAGTCCCTGTTCTTGCGCTCTAGCGAGGGCTTCTTTAGGGGTGATAATCCCTAGCTGCTCCCCTTCAGAATCAATAACGCGGATTTCGGGGAAGCGGATTCTTTCGTTGGTTTTGGTTAAATCGCGACTGTTGTTACTGCGTCTTCTATCTCTCACAGGCGTACTTGTTTTTTCCTTTTACGTTAATAATATTGTGAACTAAAAATTTTGATGATAAAAACTGATATCATCTACCATCTTAGCGACGATGTTATTAATAGAATGTTAAGTTAGTTTGATATAGGCTGCTCCCTTGAAGGCAGGAAGGGTTTAATCAAGAGGGTGTTATGCTTTTGAGGTAGAGTCTATGGGACAAAAACGTTAGATTGACCCATGTTTCGTAAATATTTATTAATTAATAAGTAATTAGATTGACTACATTCCCCCCTTGGCAAGAGCGGATTGGTAACCAAAGAGACTGGGTCTGGCGTGGTTGGCAGACTCGCTATAGTTACTTAAGGGTAAGAGAGAAAGCATCTGGCGGTCGCCCTCCCGTAATTCTGCTCCATGGTTTTGGGGCAAGCATCGAACACTGGCGCAATAATATACCAGCGATCGCCCAGCAACATACGGTCTACGCACTAGATTTGCTAGGCTTTGGGGCATCAAGAAAAGCCGATACTGACTACAGCGCTGCTTTATGGACGGAGCAGGTTCATGATTTTTGGCAAACTTTTATTGGTGTTCCCGTAATTCTCGTAGGTAATTCCATCGGCTCATTGGTATGTTTAAACACCACTACTACCTATCCCGAAATGGTCGATGGTTTGGTGATGCTGAGTTTACCTGATGTCTCAGTGCGAGAAGATATGTTACCAGCAGTGATTAGTCCCATAGTAACGGCGATCGAAAATCTGTTTGCTTCTCCTCTATTGATTAAAAACCTGCTTAAGCTGGTTAGAAGACCCAAGATTATCCGTAAATGGGCAGGGGTGGCATATCCTAACATGGAAGCTGTTACGGATGAATTAGTAGAGATTCTATCTCGTCCAGCCTATGACGAGGGTTCAGGGCAAACTTCATTTTTGGCCCCTGCTGTGATGACTTTGTCGCTGAGGTAAAACACAAAGAACGACGAGCATGATACCGACTTTAGCTCGATCGTTACTGCCATATTTCGTTTGTTTCGCGGTCCATGTTACGCCTGATGATGCAAAGATTGAGGGTCGTACTCGAGCATACGACAGTGCAGTTCTGACCCGGTTGTCATCGCAACTGTGTTTCTCGTTCCGCCCATGGCATTGGGCGTGTTCGCCACTCCTGGCGGGCGACTCTGCAATGGCGGAAATTGCCTTTAGATAACCTGTCCCGTCCTTGTATTTAACCCCTCCTTTCCCCCCTCTCGCGCTTCACAGAGCCTACCCACTCTGCATTCATCAAAAGATGGTGGGGAAAGACGAGTGCACTGTGGGCGGGCGCGAGTGACAGGGGTGCTGAGAGGCAACATGTTCGGCCAAGGTGCAATGATGCAATGATGCAATGATGTGTCGCTGTGATATTCGTGCAGTGCCTTACCAGCTCTCCATCGCCCCCTCCCTCACCCAGCCCGCCATCGCC
>JBCCNG010000557.1:0-3348 GCA_039025955.1 Cyanobacteria bacterium P01_C01_bin.72
TAGGGCGTGTCATCAATTAAAAAAAAGCTCTTTTTTGAGGAGAGAATCAAGAATGCAAACCAAAATGTTTATGTGGCGCTGGCAGCATACATTTTATGAGGCGCTAAAAGGTTTGTTGGACGATATTTTACAGACTTTAGAATTACCCATCGCTGCCAATATTTTTATTTTCGGCATTCCCCTCGTCGAGCAAGAAGTATCCCAAATTCTCTTCTATCCTGAAAACTGCGTTTTAACGGCGGCTGAGTTTTCAGAGGTATTTTCGCTTACCAAGCAAAATTTTGATAACGATCCAGAACATTTCTTTTTCAAAAGTTCCACTAATTTAATCCAGGATCATAGAGAGAATCTCTATCTCAAAGCTTTACGCTGCGCTGTTCAGTCTATTATCGACCAAGGCGATCGCCAGCTAGGACTAGTTTCTTTTTGTAGTCTGCCAGTCAAGAAAAACGATCGCTGGGTTGTGATTGTGATTCGGCTCAAGCAACAGGATTTTGCCAATCAATATTGCCTCAATCAAGAAATGCATGAGCTACCTTCGATGCGACAATATCGGATCGAACGCTGTTTTCTCGAAGCTTTGATTTATCAAGTACTGCAAGAAGGCGAGATGGAGTTGCAGAGTTTATTATCGTCAAGTAGTATTTCTCTCAGTAACTCCGAGAGAGTAATTGAAGATGCTGCGGCTAATTTACTTAAGTCGGTGGAAGTGCATATTAATCCCTGGCAACGAGTCGATCTATTATCTTTTGCTAATGCGATCGCCGCAGAACGTTATGAGGGAGCGGCTAGCGAGGGTAGATTGATTATTTGCGCGAAAGATCATGCTGATATTGCGGCGAAGGTTAAATTAGCCGAACCGATCAAGATTTATAACTATCGTGCTATTCGTAAGCTGTTGGAGGTGTCTAGTACCAATATGGCTTTACTCTGCGATGTGGAGACAGTCTGGGGTTTGGGTTTACCTTTAGATACTTATCAGCCGAGTCGAGAAAACTTATTTGAAATTCGATTTGCCGAACACCATACTTGGGAATTGGTTCACGCGGAAAATATTATGCTGCGGGTTAAGTACCGTCAGGCAAGACTACCAAGAGCTAGATTTGATCGTGATTTGTTTGGCGATCGCATTCGTCAACTATTTCAGGTAGATCGAACCACCGCTAGTTTACTGGTCAAAGCAGTTGAAGCCGCCGTTGAGCAGCGCCACGGGACAATGCTAGTTATTACCCCCGAAGCAGAACAAGAAACTCAAAGACTGGCAGCACAGAGTACGGTAATCGAACCTGTGATTGTATCTCAAGCTATTATTTCTCACTTATCTAGCGTGGATGGCGCAATCCTACTCTCGCCAGAGGGAATTATTTATTCTTTTGGTGTAATTCTTGATGGACAGGCTTCTAAAAACGGCAATCCCGCTCGGGGCGCAAGATATAATTCGGCAATTCGCTATGTGGATGAAATGAGCCGTAAAGTCAACTGTCTGGCGCTGATTGTTTCGGAAGATGGCTATGTTGATCTGTATTCTTCTGAGCTAAAAAGTTCTTAATTTAACGTTGCTTCGCTCCTGAAGGCAGAAGGCAATAATCTTCACAACTGCCGATTGCGAACTAGATGTAGATTATATGGCTTTTGGGTGATCGCCTGAAGATATTCAGCAGTTAGGTAATTGTGAAAATCAGAATCTTGGGCAATATGGCTTTGGAAAAAAGCTAGGGACAAAATATTTTGATAGGTTTTTGCCGCTTTCACCGCTTCTGCTTGTGATGATTGCGCTTCTTTTGATAATGTGGCATTAGAATGGGGTATCTTTTCGGAAATTACCAAATAGTTGTTTTCAGCCAAAGAATTAAACAGTGGCACTTGCTCCTCCAGCAAAGAAGTTAAAAAGTCCTGATCCACTACTTGAAACATGATGGGGATCGAAATATCATCCTGTAGATCCTTGCCAAAAAGGCTATAACCAAAGGGGACAAACATATATGCCGCCTGGATGCGCTCATCTTTTAGAGGCTTGTAATTTCGGGAGATTTCCAAGGCACGACACTGATATAAAATCGAAATGTTAGTCAGGTTTAAAGGTTGGGCACAATCTTGCTCAAGCTGCTGCCAGTCAAACTCTGCTCCAGCTAAAGAAAGACCAGTTGTCCCGCCAATAGAATAGCCAAATAGTCCTACTTGCTCCAGGTCAAGCTGATAATCAGCACTAGCCAGGTTAAGCTCCTCTAGCTGATCCAGAATAAAACTAATATCTCGGGGACGATCAACAAAATCCGTTGCATCAAAATTCTCTTGATATAAGCCTCTGACAAAATCTTTTTGTCGTTGACGATCGCTACCTGGATGATCGGGAATAATTACGGCATAGCCATAGGAAGCCAAATAATGAGCCAATTCTCTAAAGCGATCGCGTTTTGCTCCCAAGCCGTTAGAAACAACGATAGTAGGTATTGCACCAGAGCGATTTTGGGGTAAATAAAGATCCGTATTCAACTGGCGATCGCGTTGAACATCGTATAATTCAAGAGTCTGCTTTTCTGCCTGATAATTGCCAGGCTGAGATAAATCGAGATAGTCCTCATTTGAGGTGGTAACTTCCTCGGTGGCGATATTAGCAATAAACTCTTTAGTAGCAGATTCAGCACGGGATATCTGTTTCATAAGCTGAAGCAACTCACTCAAATCAAGCTTAATATCGGTAGGAAAACGCTGTAAGAAATCAACTAAGTTAATCCCTTCTGGAGACTGCGCGGTCTGCACTACTGCTGCTCGTAAACCGTAGAAACCGTTAAGATAACCTGGTAGCCTAATGATCTCACCGATGCGCTGAAGCATCTTTACGCCGACCGAAGTACGAGAATAACGATAAACTAAGACAGGATCAACATCGTAACTCTGCTGGAGAAACTTCCTGAGCTTTTTAGTCCGCTGAGGAGATAAATAGCGAAAATAGTAATTAAGACTGTGACTTATCTCTCCCGTCTCGGCAAACATATCCAGATCTTCAACCTTGATTGAAAAACCTAACAGACTGTAGTTAAAGTCAATTTTTTCCGCAGGAACACTGGGACGCTCAAAAGCCAAAACTCCTACCATGGTAGCCACAATTAAAGCTATAAAGCCAAAGCTGTTAAAACTTTTCATTAATTCACCTGCGCTTATTTACTATTCATTGGTGACAACTTAACGCTGTGTGTTTTTAGTCATTAGTTTTGAGTCATTATAGTCATTCCCAATAAGAAACTTAGGCACAACAATACTATTTCACCCGAACTCAGGTTGTACTAACACTTTTCTTTCGGTAACAAAATTTAGTAATACTTTGGGCTACATTCGTTTTAATATCAA
>JBCCNG010000558.1:0-3336 GCA_039025955.1 Cyanobacteria bacterium P01_C01_bin.72
AAATACAAACAGGGAATAACTAGTAAGGCAATCAGAGTAGAAGCAACTAAGCCAAAAGCGATCGCACTAGCTAGAGGAAACCAAGTTGGATCGCTCAAAGCTAAAGGAACTACCCCCACAATGGTGGTGATACTGGTAGTTAAAATCGGACGCAAGCGATCTGCTGCACCCATAGCTGCTGCATTTTTTACTCTCATCCCTTGGGAGCGATGACCATTCATCGTTTCAACCATCACAATGGCATCATTAACCACAATTCCCGTTAAGGCAATCAAACCCATTACTGCGGGAAAAGAGATAGGAATTTGGAAGAAGAAAAAGCCCAAGAAAGTCCCGATGAAAGCAAAGGGAATAGCCAGCATGATAATAAAGGGTTGGGTAAAAGAACTAAATTGAATCACCAAAACTGAAAAGATCAGAAAGAAAGAAACAATTGCCATTTGTCCTGCAGAAGTAAAAGTTTCCCCTTGGGTTTCTAACTCTCCTGCAAATTTATAATCGTATCCCTGACCCCAAGATTGCTTCATTTCTTTAAGCTTGGGTTCTAGATCTGCCACAATTTCTCCCACAGTACGGTCTTTATTTTTTGCCAGTACGGTAACAGTGCGTTGAGCATCTCGATGGGTTATGGATAACGGCGCATTACTAAATTCTGCTTCTAGTACCTGAGCGCCTGTAATAATGTCTCCATTGCTATTGAAGAAGGGTAAGCTTAACAGCTCATCACGACGGGTAGGTCCTCCCACATCACCTTCACGGGATGCCCATTGTGTACTGAGGCGAATTTCTAAATCTTCTTCTCCGCCACCGATAGGATAATCACCAATATCGTTATCGGTCATTAGATAGCGTCCTTGAGTCGCCAAGTCATCATCAGATAAACCATAGAAATTTATGGATTCTCGACGTGGACGGAGTTTGATATCGGGACGCAGTGCACCCAAGTCATCCCGCACATCCGTCGCCCCCTGAATTTTTCTGAGGGCTAGCTGCACTTCCCCAGAAATTTGGCGTAATCGATCCATATCAGATCCGGCTAACTCAATCTCAATCGGGTCCCCTCCTTCTCCTGTCGATGGACTATTAACTACGAAAGATGCCCCTGGATATCTTCGAACTAAAATGCCTAGCTCAGAGCGCAATTGATCTACATATTTAAAAGAAAGCTGGTTTCTTGATTCTTCTGGGGTAAAAATTGCCGAAAACCCCACCAGATAATTCCCATCATCGGGTGTAATTCCACTTTCATCTACTAGACCGCTACGCTGTCCTACTAGCTTAATTACACTTTCCAAATAATCTTTATCCCTTAAAATTTCACCCACTTCATCGGCCACTTTTTGAGAACTATCTAAAGTTGTTGTGGGAGGTAATTCGATATTGATGCTTAATTTTCGCTCATCAGAATCAGGAAATAGAGTAGATGGCACAGTTCCCACCAGGATAGTAGAAGTTACAAATAGTGCTATCGCTCCCAAAGCAAAGAAAGTGGCAGTACCTTTGTTACGAACGGTCAAACCCAAACTCCAATCACGGAATTTTCCTGAAACTAATTCTGTTAGACGATCTACTCGGCTTTTTTGCCCCTTAACTTTTAAATTCCCCAATAAATAGCGAGATAGGGGAATATCTACAGCAAGAGCAATTATATAGCTGAGAATCAAACAAACAATAGCGCTAATGGGAATCAAACGAACGAATTTACCCATAGTTCCGCTAATTGCCATCAAAGGGGCTAAAGCGAGAATAGTGGTCAACTGTCCTGAAAAAGCTGGTACGGCATAGGTTTTAACAGTTTTTAGTGCCGATTGATTGAAGCTCAATCCTTCTACAAAAATACCATCATGCATTCCTTCCATCATCAAAATGAATACATCCACTAATAATCCCAAAGCCAGGATCATGCCCACCTGCACCATCTTATTGAGGGTAAAACCAAACATAAACAGTACGGCTAAAGCCCCCAGGAAAGTTAGGGGAATAGAAAGCCCCGCGATAATTGCCTCTCGCCAGGTTAGGGCAAACAGTAAAACGACGAATACTCCCAAAACCCCTTGCCAAGCATTATCAAAAACATCCCGTAAATCTTGGTTAATCTCATCAGCATCGGTATTGATCACCCGATAGTCCATGCCATAAGCCCAGATATTAGGGTTTTGTTTAGTGGCTTCAATAGCTGTAATAGAATCATTAATGACTTTGATGGTATCCGAACCAGGAACTTTAACGACATCAACATTAATAAAGGTGCTAAACTCCTCTCCATCAGCACTCAAATAAGCCCGATTTTTTTCCCGTTCTAAATCCCGTCTGACCTCTGCTACTTCCTGTAGAGTAACTACTCTGCCGTTTCCATCTCCTGATAAACGAGTTACAGGGAGATTGCGTAAATCTTCTACACTGCGGAATCTTCCGTAATAACGCAACTGCGTCCCAATTTCGTCACTTTCCACCTGATCCCAAGGCAAATCTAGGTTTGCTGTTTGAATTGCGTTGGCTACCTGGGTAGCAGATACCCCCAGTTGCTTCAGGCGATTAGGAAAAAGCTGTACGTGGATTACTTCTTCTCTATTGCCGCTTAAATCTACTTTCCGTACATTGGGAACGGTTTCTAGGATATCTTCAATTTCTTCGGCTGCTTTACTTAATACCGCTAAGTCAATATCCCCATATAAGCCTACCGTTAGAACTGGTGTATCTTGAGTTCCTACCTGTTCTACCTTAGGTTCTTCGGCATTATCGGCTATTTCTGGCTTGGCTTCATCAACTTCCGCCCTTACTAAAGCTATGGACTCGGCGATGGGGGCTTCGGCTTCAAACTCTACCTCAATTAGGGATGTACCATCAAAAGAAGCACTGTCAATATCTTTTAATCCCTTGAGAGACTTTAGCTCCTTCTCAATCTTGTCCGTAATTTGATTTTCAACGGTTTCGGGGTCAGCACCAGCCCAGTCTGTTTGAATTGTAGCGATCGCAACGTTAATATCAGGATCTCCTTCTTTGACCATAGAAGATACTGCCATCAATCCTCCTACAACCAATAATAGAGAGAGTAAAATACCAAATACTGTTTTTAAGAAAAAGAACTGAGCAAAGGAGGATGGGCGATCAAAGTCTCTATCTTCAGAAGAAGGTGGGTTTTCTTTGGAGTTGGCATTAAAATGCTCTTCTAACTTCATAATTAATTATTCTTCTCTTAACACGATCTCAAATAAAGTTTCGTCAACCAAAGGATCGATCCGATCAGTGACTATTAGTCCCCTTGGTTCAATACCGTTAATAATTTGAACAGTACTCAAATTTGTAATATTGGGAGTTCGATATACATCCTAAAAA
>JBCCNG010000559.1:0-3334 GCA_039025955.1 Cyanobacteria bacterium P01_C01_bin.72
AAGAATTTGGTTGTGAAGGTAAAGGTTGAAGGATTCGGATTTTCCAACCTTATAATCAATTGTTTTGCTTTGCTTCAGAGATACTAGTAAACTAAACGCAGCAGCTGATGTCATTAGCAAATTCTTGTAAGATTTCTTCCATCAAAATGCTATTCAAGTCAGCTTCAATTGAATCTAAAATGTTAAGATGGCTTTCAGAGTGCTTGATTTCTGTTTTTATGTTGGTCATGACTTATTTTCCTTGACTATAGTTTGTAGTGATTTTGGAGATATTTGAAAAAGAGTTTATTTCTTCAAAAATTGTTCAATATAATGTTGCTCAATTTGAAACAAAGAAATTCAAGATTTTTCAATTTTGCTCAGATAAGGCATCTAAAAGTGATTGCAGTTTCTCATCCGTCATATATTCTGGACAGGGGCTAAAGCACATAAGAGCTGTTTCATAGCAGGCTCTAGCAACACGAATCCGCTCGCGAACAGTAAGTTGAGCAATCATTTCTATTGTTTCTTCTACATGTTCGGCATCTGCACCAACGCTGCTGTGGGTGCGGAGGCAACGAGTAGCTTTTACGCCTTGCGGCAATAGTGCTTCTACTTTTTGGATGTATTTCTCATCTACTCCCAGTGCCATCCGTTCCATCGTGTAGGAATAGCCCACACAATCGATGGGGTTGGGATCGTCCTGAATGCTACGAGTAAAATAGTTCATTAAAACTGTAGCGGCTGGGGGAACTAGTTCTTTAACTACTGCTGGAGCGTTGTAGCCTAAAGACTTAATATCTCTGAGGGCAAGTAAGTCATGTCCCGCTTCTTCTTTCGCTTTTTCTGTCGCCCACTCAGCTAGTAGTGAATGACCTTGCATAGTAAAGCGCCGTGCAGCCTCTTTTAGAAGTTGAGGTACGGGATGGGTAAGATGATATGCTCCAGCTAAACGCCAGACCCATCGTCTGGCGGTTAATGCTGGCGGTCTAACACCTGAGTTGACAGCATATTTGGCAGCAGCGATCGCCCCATCTAAAAGCTGTCGGGTGGTGGCAATACTCCCAGCACTCTCCATTGTTGAGGAGAAATACTGTGCTGTTTCTGGCTGAAGTGTATCCTGTGGCTTTTGCTCTAATAACCAAGCGCGAACGTTGCTGGCGACTATTACTTTATTGGGAGCAATCTTAGCCCATTCGACAATTGGTGCAGCAGAGTTCTTGATGCTTTCTTTGCTAGAAGATGCGGCTTGGTTGATTGTAAAAGAGATGCGGGAATTTTCACCCTGCTTAGAAGCAGAGCTTTCTGATTGATAAGACATAAGTAACTTAAAAATTTAGTGCGTATTTATTGAAAAGCGAGGGGACATTTCTAACTGGGAACTGGTGGTTTTGTTGGCAGACAAAACCGTTCTGGGTTAGATTTGACCTTAGACTCCGATGCAATCTGAATTATGAGATATGATCAGTGTTTCAGAATACAGGTAGAGTAGATATTTTGTCTTCGAGACAAAATAAAACTTGTAGATGTTGCGCTAAATGCTAACTATCAGCTTTGTTGGCAGACAAAACTAACAATATTTAGCTAGGTGCTGTCGATCAGTTTTGCTGGCAGACAAAACTAATTCAGACTAATTTTAATCTAGATAGGCTGCAACATTGGCTCAATCTGAGCGTTAGAAATATTAACTGTCTCAGAATGCTCAAAACAAAGGAGAGCAACTTCGTAACAAGTTTTCGCGATTAGAGAACGTTTTCTGCCTGAGAGACTATCAATCAACCTAGTGGTCTCTTCAACATTCTCGCGCTCTACGCCGACGCTACCATAGAACCAGGGACGGCGAGGAGAGGCAATGTTGGGCGGCAGCAAACTCTGCACTTGCTGTCTGTAGTCTTGTTCTACTCTGGTAGCCATATGTTCTAAGGTATAGGAATAACCGAGATAGCACAAGGGATTAGTTTTCAGATTCTCAATTAGATAGTTGATAATTATCTCAGGCTGATGGGGATGAAGTTGAGAAATAATGCTTTTAGCATCGTAACCCAAATATTCGATATCGCGGAGCGTGCTGAGATTATATTCTCTTTCGCGCTGCGCCTGTTGTTTTGCCCATTGAGACAATTTTCGCTGATTGTCTTGGGAAAATTCTTCTCCCACATCTTCCATCAAGGTTGATGTGAGACTGGTAAGGTGGTAGTGACCCGCCAGTTGCCAAATCCAACCTGCTAAAGTTAGTTCTGGTACTTGAGGCTCACAGTAATGATAGTACGCAGCGGCGATCGCACCGTCAAGCAAATTTTGAGTGGAAGAAATTGAACCTTCAATGCCACTCATGGATCTGGCAAAACGATCTAAACTTTTGCGCGAATCGTAGTTATAGAGCCAAGCACTATTGGCTGTGGCAACAACAACAGTCTCTGGAGCAAGTTTTGTCCACTGAGTATCAATCGAGCTAGATAGCCGCGCAAAGGGATCCAATGCTGATGGCGTATCGATGATACAGCGGCACTCTGTCAATTTGGAGAATTGTTCGTGGTTTAATTTCATGATTCACTTAAAAGTTTGGTACGTACTGTCTGACTAAAAGTAATTTGAGTGAATGACTAACGACAAAGTTCTTCTGGCAGACAAAACTAGCGTTTAAGCAGGCAAAGAATACAGGTTAGCGGCTACCCATTCTTCAATCAACTGCGCCAATACTCTTTTCATCGAAATTCTGCGCTGCATACACAGCACCTTCAGCTCAACTTTGAGAGACATTGGAAGATAGATGCCAACTACCTCTAGATTGGTTTGAGAAGCTGATGAACTCTGACGTGCAATAAAACTGGTTTCCGCGAGCCAATTCCTAACTAGCCTCTCAATCATTAGACTCATGGTTGTTTCTTGCTGGACACAAAGAATTTTGAAGTCAAGCTTGAGCTGACTGGATATGTCAGTTTTAACCACAACACTTTTTTCGGTGTCTTTTGATTCCATTGATTACCTCCAATTTGGGTAACTAAGTAACAAAGTGTTAACGTTACAAAATTACTATGAAGCATCTTAATTGTTTTGACGAGGTAAGTTTCGGAAGTTAAGAAAAAAAGTTTCATGATTACAGTGGGTAAGTTGGGACTAACTCATGTAGATGAAGTTGAGTATCGCAATTGACTGTGCATTTGCGGCATGTTATGATGTGTTGAATAAGAGTTTAAAAAACTTGAAAGTTTAGTGCGTAATTAAACTTTGATTAACGCCATCTTCGCTGGGGTACTATAAGTACAGTTTTGTTGGCAGACAAAACTAGTTAGCGTAGGTGGTGTTTCCGTTTTTAACCTTTAACATTTCCTTAATCAACGACACATAAAGCAAA
>JBCCNG010000560.1:0-3331 GCA_039025955.1 Cyanobacteria bacterium P01_C01_bin.72
CATGTGGATTACCTACTTACTCATGACGGGAATTATTGCCGCAATTGGCTACCAGATATTTCTCAAAGAAGATAACTAAGCTTAAAGCCTTTATATTTGTAATCATCACCACATAAAATAAAGTCAGGAAATGATTTGTGCAGCTACGCAAGACTCCACATTAGTTGGAAAGGTTATTTATTTGAATTTTGATTGCCTCTTTTTTTCTAGAGTGGCAAAACAGATCTAAAATGCTGCTTTTACTCTCTATGCCAAGTAACCCAAAATCATCCCTGCTAGGAGAATGAAGCCCAGCCAGACATTTTGACTTAAAACCTTGCCAAAAACAGAACGAGGAATGTGTGGCTGACGTAGAGTTCGATACTGCCAGATCCAGCCACCTGTAGCTAAGATCAGGCTAAACCAGAAAGCCGAACCTAAAGCTAGCTTAAAGCCTAACAGCGCCAAGAAAACAACGGTCAGGGCATAAAAAACGCCGATCGCTTCTGGAGTATATCGACCAAAAAAGATGGCGCTGGAATTGATCCCAACCTTTAAATCGTCTTCGCGATCGCTCAAAGCATAGCCCGTATCAAAGCCCAAAGTCCAGGCTACCGTCGCCCCCCATAAGAGCCAGGTCACAGGCTCAATCTCCGCCGTCACCGCAGTCCAGCTAATTAGTACGGCAAATCCCCAGGCTAGGGATAGAACTAGCTGAGGGACAGGAAAAACACGCTTGGCTAATGGGTAAAAAACAATAAAGGGAACAGCCGCTACGCACAGAAGAAAACTAAGACGATTCAAATAAAATGCCAAAACAGCAGCGCAAGCCAGGGAAATCAGAAAGATTATAATCCCAACGCGCACCGAAAGAGCACGGGAAGCCAAGGGACGAGATTTAGTTCGGGCTACCTGGGGGTCAATGTCTTTGTCCCACAGATCGTTAATCACGCATCCAGCGGCACTAGTTGCCAGAGTTCCCAGGACAATTACCCCCACCAAGGGCAAAGGGGGAACGCCCTCAGAAGCGAGAATCACTGCCCAAAGCGCGGGAATCATCAAGATTAGTCTTCCTGCTGGCTTATCCCAGCGCAACAAGCGAATTACTGTTTGCCAGGTTGGTTCATCTGTAGGTTGAGATTTAATCATAGTACTTTTGCTGATACAGAGTGCGTCATAAATTAATAAATATTTATAAAATCTTAAGACTATCTGTTGCCTGACGCAAAATACATGAGATTATGAAAATATCTGCTGACTAATACTCTTCCTCAAGCAGTGCGTTAGTTTGCTGGATTTTAGTAGCTTAATTTCAGCTATAAATTTGCACCTCCATAGCATTACATCAATCCTCAATTGCCATGAACCAACAAATTATTGCCGCGATCGATATTGGTACTAACTCGATCCACATGGTAATCGTGCAGATTGAGCCAACTCTACCGTCTTTTACCGTCATCGCCAAAGAAAAGGATACGGTACGGCTGGGCGATCGCCATCCCGCTACGGGAGAACTAACGCCACAGGCAATCAAGCGATCGCTCAATACTTTGAGACGCTGTAAGGAGCTAGCCATAAGTCTTAAAGTAGAACAGATTATTGCTGTTGCCACCAGTGCCACCAGGGAAGCACCCAACGGCGAATATTTTTTACGTCAAATTGAATCTGAGTTAGGTATTATCGTCAATCTTATTTCAGGCAAGGAAGAAGCGCGGCGAATTTATCTAGGGGTACTGTCTGGCATGGACTTCAACGAGCAGCCCCATATTATTATTGATATTGGCGGTGGTTCAACAGAAATAATTTTGGCAGACATTCATGAACCTCGTTTCCTCAGCAGTACTAAGGTGGGAGCAGTTCGTCTAGCCAAGGAATTTGTCACCACCGATCCCATTAGCGATAGCGAATTAAAAGTACTCAGGGCTTATGTTCGGGGGATGCTAGAGCGACCTGTTGATGAGATTTGGCACAATCTTCAGCTTAACGAAGTTCCGCGTACGGTTGGGACTTCTGGCACGATTGAAACCATTGCCGAAATTCACGCCAAGGAAGTGTTGGGAGCAGTTCCCGATCCCCTGAACGGTTATGAAATCAGGTATAGGGATATCGAAAAAATCGTCAAAAAATTGGCGAAAATGAACTACAAGGAGAGACTAGAGGTATCGGGTTTAGTGGACAAAAGAGCGGAAATTATCGTGCCTGGAGCAGTAATTCTCCTCGAAGCGATGCAGATGCTCAAGCTGAACTCGATTATTATTTGTGAGCGAGCCTTAAGAGAAGGCATGATTGTTGATTGGATGCTGAGTCGCGGGCTGATTAACAGTCGCTTAAGATATCAGAATGAAGTTAAAAGCCGCAACGTGATCAAAATTGCTCATAAGTATCACGTCGATCTGAGTTACAGCCAGCGAGTTGCTAAATTTGCGCTGAGTATTTTCGATCAGCTACAGGGTCAACTACACTCATGGGATGAGGCAGAAAGGGATCTATTGTGGTCAGCAGCAATCTTACACAACAGCGGCGTTTATATTAGCCATTCGGCTCATCACAAGCATTCCTACTATCTAATTCGTAACGCCGAGCTTTTAGGCTTTACAGAACTAGAGCTAGAACTAATAGCCAACATTGCTCGTTATCATCGCCGTAGCAAACCGAAGAAAAAACATGGGGCTTATTATCAACTACCCCACAAAAAGTATCAGCTTATGGTACGTCAACTAAGCGCCATTCTGCGGCTCGCAGTAGCTTTAGACCGTCGTAATAAAGGGGCGATCGCCAGGGTTAACTGCGAATATGATAAAGGCGATGACACTCTTTATTTTCAAATTGAGCCAAAGGAAGTTGGTGACGACTGTTCTTTAGAATTGTGGAATCTCAGCTATAAGAAAGAGGTATTTGAAGAGGAATTTAACGTCGAGTTGATTGCCAGTATTGCCGAAAAATCGGCTCTGCTTCGTTAATTGGTTTTTGTACTTACTGTTTCTACTATGGTGTTGGTGGGTTAGGAGGATTAGTTAGAGGATCAAGACTGTTGGGCAATTGAGGGAAAGCGGGGTTAACTCCCGGAGTAGAGGGAACTTGGGTTGGTTGAGTTCCTTCTGGCAGCGTCGCCAATGCAACGCGGTTGCCACCTACTTCGCGTAGAATATCAAGGACTTCCACTACTTCTCTATAGGTAGAGTTTTTCGCTGCATAGAGAGTCATTAAACCATCAGGATTAGCCTGGTTGTATTTCTTAATTTCCCATGCTAAATCACTACGACTAACAAGATTCTTATCTACGTATAGCTGACCTATATCATCAATCGTGACAATCAAAATATTTTGTAACTGCGGCGTGCCTGTTTTTGCC
>JBCCNG010000561.1:0-3326 GCA_039025955.1 Cyanobacteria bacterium P01_C01_bin.72
AGCATATGTAGGGCGCGATTTGCCTCTTGGGGCAGGAATTTCGAGGGTTAACTTGTTTTTATTCTGCAATTGTAAATTGGTGTTGGAAGTTGGCGATCACCCGGTGCAGCAATGGTGCTGTGCGTCATCGCTGCATCTGATGTTATTTTTGAACTTAATTAAGTAACAATATTGATTTATATTGTTTTATTAATAACTTGTTTACACTGACCACTAATACTTTATATAACGTTATATTTTAATCCTCTTTATTTGTCTTTTAAGAGTTAATTCGGTTAAGTGCAAAATGTGAGTTACTTAAATATTTAAAGTATTTTTATTTACTCGTATCAGGAATGAAATCTGCATTTTTTATACTACATTTTGAAGTGCGGAATGTGGGTTATTATCCATAGCCGCTCGATTGGATTTCTGACGATTACTACGTTTGAATGATTGCTCCAAATTCAATGCGTTAAGTGCAATTCGCCGCCATCTTTGACAAGTTTTGTGGAGCATTTTTGCTGTACGAACACGGCAAGCATCTTCATTGAAGGTGACATCCCTTCGTCCAATGTAAACCGTTTTATACGCCCCAGTGGAGGCGTATAACCCGTCCTAATTCGGGAGCATCGCAATCCAAACTAGTCAAGTAAAACTGAACTTCACGTGTGGTTTTATTCCACAGTGGTCTTCCTAGAGGCGGTCCACTGATTCTAATGCCTCTTTCTTTACACCAAGCTCGATTTTCAACTGTACGATAAATTTTATCTACATGACAGTAGGCAAGGCGACTCGCTTACTGACTTTAATAACGTCGTAAGGGGAATCCAGTAGTGATTGCTTCTACTACTAATAGTACCCTGAAGATAGTTCTGACTGCCTTACGAGGTTTTCAGAAGCCCGCGCTCTCCGAAGGGAGCGTCGGGTAAGTCACAGCAACACTTTGTTACTCAATGCAGTCGCAAATTCTTTCTAAGTAATTATTGCTTGCTCGGCGATCGTGGGATAGTCGGTGTAGCCTTGTTTTCCAGGCGTGTAGAAAGTAGAAGGGTCAGCTTCATTCAAGGGTAGACTTTGGCGATAGCGTTCGACTAAATCGGGATTGGCAATGAAAGGGACTCCATAGGCAATCAGATCCGCTTCTCCTTTCACGATTGCCTCATTTCCTAGGGGTGCATCAAAGCCGCCGTTGAGGATCACAGTTCCCTGAAAGGCTCGGCGCATATGGGGTGTGACTCGCTCGCCCTTCTCTGCCCAGAAATGTCCTGGTAAGGCTTCAAAGATATGAAGATATGCTAAATCGAATTGATTCAAAGCCTCAGCAGCATAGGTGAAAGTACCAATTGGGTCGCTATCCCAGATGCCATTAGAAGTAACTCTCGGAGACAGCCTAACACCAACAGAGTTGGCATTCCAAGCCTTTGCTACCGCTTCTGTCACTTCGAGTAAAAATCGAGTACGATTGGCGATATTTCCTCCGTAGGCATCGGTGCGGTGATTAGCACCATCACGTAAAAACTGGTCGATTAAGTAGCCGTTTGCAGCATGAATTTCGACTCCATCGAACCCAGCTTCTCGCGCTCGTTTTGTGGCTTCTGAATACTGTTGAATAACTTTAGGAATTTCATCGAGTTCTAAGGCGCGAGGGGTAACGTAGGGTTTCTTGCCTTGAGGCGTATGGATTTCACCTTCAGGTATAATCGCAGAAGGGGAAACAGGTAAAGCTCGATCAGGCTGAAAGTCTGGATGGGATGCACGACCCATGTGCCAAAGTTGGAGAAAAATGCGACCACCTTGTTGATGAACCGAGCGAGTAATCTGTTGCCATCCTTTAACTTGAGCATCAGTATAGATACCTGGAGTGTTTGACCAACCTATCGCTTGCTGGGAAATATTTGTCGCCTCGGTAACAATTAAGCCAGCACGAGCGCGTTGCCTGTAGTACTCTGCCATCAGTTCGTTAGGAATGCGATCGCTGTCAGCCCGACCGCGAGTTAACGGAGCCATCACAATGCGATTTGTAAGGGTTAAATTGCCAATTTGTACGGGGGTAAATAAATTAGTCATATTGCTTTCTCCTTATTTAATTTAAATTTTTTGAGCGCTCAATTATTTGCGAGCAGGCGATCGCGGTTTTCAATTGCCCACTGTTGGAAAGATGTTGATGGTTTACCCGTAACAAACTGCACATCATCACGAACGGTACCGACATATCCCATACGACCGTCGATGACTTGACGCATAAACTCTACAGCCCCTTGAGCATAGTTTGGCTCTACGGGAATTTTTCCTGAGATCAGCAGTTCTTCTAGGTCTTCAGGTTGTTTATAGTCACAGTGAATTTTCTGTTCTAAGACTTCACTCAAAATAGTCGCAGCTTCTTCTCCGTTGAGAGATTCCGTACTCATCCAGTAGTTTTTACCTGCAAATTTTGTCGAACTTTCCCCTAGTATGGTGGCAGCAACAGCAGCAACATCTTTAAGAGCAACCCAACCGACACGCCTGTCTCCTAGAAACATGGAAAACTTACCATCTTTTAAAGGCGTAACGCCCAATAGATTTTCCATAAAATAGTTCGGGTGCAGATGCGTCCAAGCAATACCGCTGGCTTCAATGTAACGTTCAATCAGTTGATGCCAAACAAAGTGGGGATCGGTAGTGTCCCACTCAGCAAAAATGCCCAGATGAACGATGTGCTGAACTCCTGCTTTTTTAGCAGCATCAACTATAGTTTTGCTTTGCACGAGCATGGCTACGGTGTAACCCGTTAGTAGAAAGAGGCGATCTACCCCTGCTAATGCCCCAGCAAAAGTTCTAGGATCGTCTAAATCTAAGAAAACAGCATCTTCTCCCTGCTTTTGGAGTTCTTCAACCTGTTCGAGTCTACGAGAAGTCACGCGAACTCGAACGTCAGTAGTTTGCTTTAATGCCTCTACAATTAATCTTCCCACTTGTCCTGTAGAGCCAAGGACTAAAACAATGGGTTTATTTTTGTCGTTTGTAGTCATGATGAGATATCTATAATCTTTGAGAATTAACTTGGGAAACCTGATAGTGACGCTTCAGGCAGCAGAGATATAGCGTTCGTCACCGTCAATATTGAGAACTTTTCCATCGATCAAGCCACTAGAAAGTGGAGTCATTACCAATAATTTCATCTGACCCCCTTGTTCTTACTTTCTATTTATTTAAAGAAGCAATATATTCCTCAATCTTCTTGTATTCTTCAGGATGATTTTGCTTGAGGTAATCTGTGTTAGTTTTTTTAAATGAGTTACCATTTGCTTTGCCTTCAAGGATTTGTTCAAGTGAAGAAACAATATCTGTAACTAATGGTCTGTCAC
>JBCCNG010000562.1:0-3325 GCA_039025955.1 Cyanobacteria bacterium P01_C01_bin.72
AAATGACTGAAGCAGAGATAGAGGCTTCAGCTAAAGCTGATCCATAGCTGTAGGTGCAGCTTAATGATTTCAGTGTAGTGAAGACCAAATGAACTAATTAGTTTTGGTTCTGTACTAGGGATTAGTTGTAAACTCTAGATAAGACCAATCGATTCAAACTACCGGTATAACTTTAACGGGACTGACGGGACTCGAACCCGCGACCTCCTGCGTGACAGGCAGGCATTCTAACCAGCTGAACTACAGTCCCCAGCATGCTCAAGGGATAACCCTTAATTGCCACGAAATACATACTAGCATATTAAATGGAGAAATCAACTGTATATCCAAAAACATCTCCAATTCTTCTGTATTATTTAATAAATTAGTTCCACATTCCGCTACACGCCCCGTGTAGCGGGACAAGTCTCTAAAAGAGATTTTGTGCCTCAGTGACCAAAGCTGCATTAGGCGATCGCCGAAAATATAACTTTGTTTAAATTGTTGATAAGATACTGAATACCTGTGTTGTGAGAGGATTTCTATTTTGTCTAGCACAAGTAACCAATGAATTATGATTGTTTAAGCGTAAATGATTAAATATTATTAGTAGCGTTGATTCAGTCTGAGATTACACATCGTAATTGGGCGCTCTATCAGATATTCGGTCGAGATAAATCAATTTTTATAGAACACAGTGTCTAAATTCCGTAACCAAGTACCTTTGGAAGCAGTTTTACAGCAAGCGGGTTTAATATCTGCTGAACAGGTTAATCACGCTCTAGAACGGCAAAAACAAATACAAAGTAATCTGACTGTCGCGCAGATTTTGGCTTTTGAAGGCAAGATCGACCCGAAAACCGCCGATTTCTTTGCCGCTCGCTGGTCTAATTTAGCTGTCGAAAAGCCAAAACAGCCAATTGGTCAATATTTAAAGCAGGCATCATTATTAAATGAGCAGCAGATCGAGACGATTTTAGATGAACAGCAAAGGAGCAACAGAAAATTTGGCGAGTTAGCGATCGCCAAAGGGTGGATTAAGCAAACGACCCTAAACTTTTTTTTATCTCAGTTTCAGGGAGTAGATCCTGCTGCTGCGGTGGAGCAACAAACAGAGACGTTTGAGCCGTCAGGAGTAGATTTAACAGTAGAACCAGACTATTCTCAGAAAG
Source organism: Cyanobacteria bacterium P01_C01_bin.72 (assembly GCA_039025955.1). Classification (GTDB taxonomy): domain Bacteria; phylum Cyanobacteriota; class Cyanobacteriia; order Cyanobacteriales; family Xenococcaceae; genus Waterburya. The sequence goes on from JBCCNG010000562.1 coordinate 1,152, forward strand.
TGCATGAAGGCTTTCTTAAAATTAAGCGCAAGCTACTCAAAGTTGAAGGACAAAATATCTATTCGGAAAAGATCTTAGATCGGGTGTTATTCTGGACGAACGGCAATTCTTTCTTGACTCAAAAGTTGTTTTCTCTGATTGCACAAAATATTAAGCTAATTTCTCCCCAGCAAGAAGAAGAACAGATTGACTATTTAGTTCAAAGCAAAATAATTGACGATTGGTCAAACAATGAACTAAAACTACATTTACAAAGTATCAGCGATCGCCTGCTGCACAATCAACAGTGTTCTGCGGCTCGACTCTTACAACTTTATCAAAGAATTTTAACGGAGACGGTATCAGTAACCGATAATCAGGAACAGCAAGAATTACTCAGTTCAGGGATTATCGTCAGACAGCAAAATAAACTCACGGTGTCTAATCGTATCTATCGCTCGGTATTTAATTTAAACTGGGTAGGGGAAGCCCTAAGTCAGCTAAATAAAGCAGCATTAGGTATCTCCACTCCAGACAATTCCAGGTTGGTTGCGCCAGCCGCCTCAGATAGCAGAGAAACCAAAGATAGCTGGTTCAAGCTCAAAAATATTGTGCTTCTGCTCACCTTGTTGGGTTTGCTCGGGATATTTATAAATAATATTGTCAAACGCATTACTGTCAGGACAGCTTTCCAGCAGGGTAATGAATTGCTAAAGCAAAAATTTTATCGTCAGTCCATAGATCAATACAACAAGCTACTCAAGATTGACAGTAATTACTTTCAAGCCTGGACTAATCGGGGCTATGCCTTAGCAGGACTAGAGAAATACGACGCGATGCAGGAATCTTGCTCTGCTGCCACAATTATTGATCCGACAGCCATCTATGCTTGGAACTGTCAAGGAGAAGCTTTACATAATCTCCAGCGGTATAAAGAAGCGATCGCCGCTTTCGACCAGGCGATCGCTCTCAACCAAGACGATCCGATTTTTTTGATCAACAAGAGTGAGTCCCTCACGGCTTTGGGCAGAGATCAAGAGTCAACTGACTCAATTAACCAGGCAATTCAGGTACTAGAGCAAATAGAATCCGTTGCAGGGGCAGAAAAAATCAGCGGTGAATTTGCCGTTGCTTTAACCTTCTTGGGCAATAGTCATCGTCAGCAACAGGACTATACACAGGCGATCGCTGCCTATAATCGCGCGCTGAACTATGCTCCCCAATACTTTCCCGCACGAATCGGCAAGGGAATTACCCTTAGTCGCGCTCAACGTCATCCAGCAGCTAGAGAACAATTTGAGGAGATGTTACAGGATATCCAGCTAACTGAGGGGCAGCAGGCGCAAACCTGGTTTTACTTGGGTAAGACGCTCTGTAAATCCCAGCAAAATACCGAGGGTGGAGCAGCATTTGCACGGGCGATTGAGCTCAACCCAGAATATGATACGGCAAAAAAAGCACGACAACAGTGCCTCCTGAACCAATGACAATCGCTTCCTTAACTAGAAGGGCCACCACAGTGGTCTTAAATCAGTATAAATACGGCTAACAGTACGAGAAGAAGGTGCTTTTGACCCCTTAAACTCACTGCCGAGCATATTGTAAAGCAGTTCCGTAGGACTAACCGCCTGACTCAAAGAAAATAAAATATCGCTGCTGTAGCTGTCGCAGCTTAAGCCTCGACGTTCAACGGCACATACTACTGGCTTGCCCGCAATCGTATCGCTTGCTAGATAGTTCATTCTCTCCTGACTATAGTAAGTCTGGAGTTTAGCAGCGGCACTTTGGCAATATTGAGATGCCTGAGCCGCTTCAAAGTATTGAGGTAGAAATGATAGCAACGGCGTTGCCTGTGAGACATCTTGATTGGACAAAATTGCAATTACAGTGGGGACAGATTCTTGTTGCTGGCAAGTGATACTAACTAAGTTAGTCGCTTGTCCTGGCTGAACTGTGGCTATTCCAGCCGCAAAAGCAATAGAAGATGTAGTGGCGATCGCCGCAAGATAATTTGGTCTGCTCATGTTACATTGTTGGTGGTGAATTACCCTGGCTTACTTATTTAGGGAATAAAAACTTTTAATAATAATCAAACTGGATATTCCGTAAACAAATCCATACTACAACAGCAATTGTAATAAAAAATAATCTTGAGAGCAAGCTTTGGCTTATCCCGACGAGATTGTGCTGAGATA
>JBCCNG010000563.1:0-3317 GCA_039025955.1 Cyanobacteria bacterium P01_C01_bin.72
CTATTATTTAAGTAGAGCCATCGATAGTAAAGTTAGTCGAAAAAAGCATTGATCACATGGATATTTGAGCAGTTATAAACGATCTATTATAGACAAAGATTAAAGACGGCTTAGATCGAGTCTAGAGTTGATTTGTGACAATTATCTACCTTCGGCACTTATCGCTTTGAAACATCAGCATATTTTCATTGTAATTGGCACTATTATTGGAAATACCTCTCTCATATTATTCCCAGCAGCATGACGTTATCATGCAAAAGCTTAAATAAAAACTAAAATAAAATTATTTCGTTTACGGTTGATTGAACGGTAGTCCTGAGTCACCATCTTACAATTGAACATAGTTTTGCTGCTGAGAGAATAATTTAAGCCAATTTAGTATGACTTACAATTACCATAATCAACTTCTCTTTACTGCAATTTTTTAGATTTCGGCTTATGTCTATGGCAAAACCTAGCAAAAAACAAAATCCCGAAAAAATTTTAGAATCAACACGGAAGTTTGCTGAAAAGTATGCCCAGCGCACAGATACTTATTTTTGCAGCAATTTATCCGTCACAGCAGCGGTAATCAAGGGTTTAGCAGAGCATAAGCAAGAATTGGGCTGTCCCTTGTGTCCTTGTCGTCACTATCAGGATAAACAAGCAGAGGTTAAAAAAGCCTACTGGAATTGTCCCTGTGTGCCGATGCGTAAAGAGCAAAAATGTCACTGTATGCTGTTTCTTACTCCAGACAATGCTTTTGCTGGTGACACTCGATCAATTAGCACCGAACAAATTAGTCAGCTTTGTAGCAAGATGGGTTGAACATTGACGAGCGACCCACAGAGGCTACCGCCTCAGAGTCAGCTTTGCTGACGATGGCGCATTGGCGCCGTTCGCCGCAAGGCGCAAGGGAACGCGCGAGTTTGAACATTGAATATTGTTGGATATTATGGGCTAGGGTAATTTTAGTAAACTTTTGTTAAGCCACAGCTTATTTTAGTCGCTTTATTTAAATAGATCGGCTAGAACTGTTCGTTGAAATAATAACTTAATAAAAATTACCTAGTCTTGAATAAATTTATTGATAGTGCCATCGTTCTAACAAGTATTTGCTCTCTGGGAATGACAACTATTTCGATCGCCGCCAGCAAAATTGATGAACCAGCGAATAGCGTTGTTAAGAATTTGCAGCTTCAAAGATTGGATAATTCTTTGGCAATTAATCTCAAAAATTCGGAAAGCTATACTCCTCCTGCACCAGTCCAGCAGAAGCCGCAGCAAGAGCCAATACCCGAAATAGCTGTTAACCTGATTAAAGAGTTTGAAGGCTTTAAAGACCATGCCTACATCGATACTGATGGTACTCCTGTAATTGGCTATGGCTTATCTAAAATTAATGGTACTCCTGTGAAAATAGGCGATCGCATTTCCCCATCCCAGGCTGATGCAGCATTAGATGATCACCTACAAGAAATACAGCAGGAATTGGCTCAGGTGGTTAACGTGGAACTGAGCGAACAGCAGTTGAGCGCCTTAGCTTCTATCTCCTTCAACGTGGGGGTTGGGGCGATCAAAAATAGCACTCTGCTACGGAAAATCAACGCTCAAGATTATGCAGGGGCGGCTAACGAGTTTCTGCGCTGGGATAAGGCAAATATGCGCGGCAGATTAGTACAGTTGCCAGGGTTAAGTCGAAGAAGGGCAGCAGAAAGAAATTTGTTTCTGCAAAATAGTTAATCGCTGTGGGCGTTGCCAAATCTTGTTTAGATACAACACTTAAAAGCTTTATGCTGCCCAAAATTACCCAAAATTAATCTTGAAAATTTTCACTGAGATAAGACTTAATAAACTCAACAAAAAGTTTGATCTTGGTGTTTAAATGCCGATTAACAGGATAGATGAGACACAGTTCTAAGGCTGGGGGCTGATATTCTGGCAAAACTATCGTCAGACGCCCCAAATCTAATTCGGGCTGAATGATGAAGGTAGGCAAGAAGGCAATACCCAAACCCGCAAAAGCAGCGTCTCTTAATACTTCACCATTGTTAGAGCAAAGCAATCCCTTGACCGTTACTCGATATTGCTGATCGCCTTTCATCAACTGCCATTGATTTCCTGAGATTACCTGCCCATAATGCAAGCAGGAATGATCCTTGAGCTGTTCGGGATGCTGAGGAACCCCATGTTGGGTAATGTAGCCAGGAGAAGCACAAAGAACTCTGGGTATGGGTGCGATCGCCTGACAAACCAAGTTAGGTGATGTCTCGGGTTGAGCAATGCGAATAGTTAAATCGTACCCTTCAGCAATCGGATCAATAAAGCGATCGTCTAGGGTAAGCTGTACCTGTAATTCTGGATATTGTACGACAAATTTGGAGATCGCCCGACTCAAGCAGAGTGTGCCAAATGACATCGGGGCATTTATTTTAAACGTTCCCTTGGGAGTAGTTTGTAGTTCCGACACCGCAATTTCCGCTGCTTCTAGTTCTGCCAAAATATTCAGACAGCGTTCGTAAAAAGCCAATCCTGTAGGGGTAGGGTTTACCTTGCGGGTACTGCGCTGTAAAAGCTGTACTTTTAATTCTGATTCTAGGTTAATGACTAGTTTGTTAACCGTAGAGCGCGATACGCCCATTTTTCTCGCCGCCGCCGCAAACCCTCCTGACTGCACCACTTGCGTAAAGGCTTTAATACTGGCAAATTTATCCATAAATTGTAGAAATATTAGAAACAATGTGTCTTTTAAACATCTTATTGTCTTTTTATATGATCTAGTTCATAATAAATATAGTGAAACAAAGGGAGGTAAAACGAAATGATTACAGTTCGACCCCAAGATCAAAGAGGCGTAGCTAACTTTGGCTGGTTAGACAGCAAACATAGTTTTTCCTTTGGTCAATATTACGATCCCAGTCACATGGGTTTTGCCAGTCTTCGGGTAATCAATGAAGATAAAGTAATCCCCGCCCAAGGTTTTGGTACTCACGGACACCAAGATATGGAGATTATCTCTTATGTTCTGGCAGGAGAGCTAGAGCATCGAGACAGTATGGGTAACGGTTCGATAATTCGCCCAGGAGACATACAGCGCATGTCTGCGGGTACTGGAGTGCGTCATAGCGAGTTTAATGCTTCGGATAGCAACCCCGTCCATTTTCTGCAAATTTGGATTTTGCCCGAAACTTCAGGATTGCAGCCCAGTTATGAAGAGAAAAACTTCAATTCAGAGATCAAACAGGGCAAGCTAACCCTAGTGGGTTCAAGAGACGGTAGAGGTAATTCCGTCACAATTCATCAAGACGTTAACCTTTACCTTGGTTCTCTCGGACAAG
>JBCCNG010000564.1:0-3315 GCA_039025955.1 Cyanobacteria bacterium P01_C01_bin.72
GCGTTCTATCGGTGCTAGAAACTATAAAGATTTAGATTCAGCAATTTCCCAAGCTTATAGTCAGGTCTCGGGTAAAGATATTCATGGTTGGTTTTCTCATTCCTGTTACTGTATCTCACCATTTTGAGAAACGCTATAGTGCTTAATAAATCGTTATTCAAGCAACTAACTACATCTGTAAATCAAGAAAGCTCAATCTATTACCTAAACTTAGTTACAAGTTATTGGAGATGTCTAAGGGTAATGATGGTAACGATACCTTGATGGGTAGCCAACTGAGCGACAATATTCAGGGTGGCAATGGCAACGATCTTCTCTACGGTGGAGCAGGGGATGATAACTGGTAATGGCGGAGCGGATATCTTTGTTCTCGAATCAACAGCAGGGACAGATACGATTAAAGACTTCCGCGATGGTGTAGATACTTTTGGTTTAACCAATCTTGGCTTCAACGACTTAAATATCACCAATAATCAGGCAGAAACAGCTACCATAGTTGCTGACATGAACAATCAGATCTTAGTCATCGTGAACAATATTAGCGCCGCTGATATTACAGCTACAGACTTTATCAACGTCTGAAGATTTGAGGTTTAGCTAAAATTCTTAATTCTGTAACTGAGATGAATGTTGAAGCAGCATTAGTTTTGATAGATCGAGAGGTTTATCACTCCACTAATAAACATCTTACTGATTTACAGCAGGCTGTAATTACCAACGTTTTACAGGGTCGCAAATATCTCGAAATTGCCGATGAATATGGCTGTACAGAAGGTCATGCCAAGGATACAGGATTTTTACTTTGGAAACTGCTGTCTCAAGCTTGGGGTAAAAAGGTAACTAAGAGTAATTTACGGAGTTTGCTAACCAGACAGTTAGCCTCTGGGGCTTGTATGCAGAGTATTCCTCTGGATGCAAATCAGGAAGTAGCTAGCTCAGTCATTGCCCCCCAAACTAGCTTTATTGGTCGTCAACAGGCGATCGCCAATTTGCAGAATCTGGTTGCTCAGGGAAGCAAAATTATTGTGATCCAGGGGGAAGGGGGGATTGGCAAAACTACTTTGGCACAACAGTTTCTTGCTGGTCAGAATTTCGCCGTCAATTTGGAAGTGTTGATGGCAAAAGAAACAGCCAACATTATGGCAGTAGCATCAGTAGTAGAGGAATGGCTACAGCGGGACTTAAATGAGGATTCGGGGAAAGAGTTTGGCGTTACTCTCTCTCGGTTTAAAAGGTGTCTGGAACAGCGACGAGTCGGCATCCTCATCGATAATCTAGAGCCAGCTTTAGAAGGCAACGGCAGGTTTATTGCGGAACATCGAGACTATACGGAACTGCTGAGGATCTTAGGGGGTTCTAAAGTTCAGTCTACAACTATTATTACCAGTCGAGATCGCCTTTGCGAAGCTGATTTACCTCTCGAACATTATCGTCTGACTGGTTTGGATTTGCCAGCCTGGCAGGAGTACTTTCAAGCCCATCAGATTGCTCATAATGAGGCATTAGCTCAAGTTCACCGAACCTATGGCGGTAATCCTAAAGCAATGAGAATGCTCTGCGGTATTATCCAGGAAGATTATCAGGGAGATCTGGCTCAATATTGGCAGGAGAATCAGCATGATCCTTTGCTAGAGATGGATTTGAAAAATTTGGTCGCCAGTCAGTTTAACCGTCTACAGCAGCTAGATCCCGCAGCCTATAACCTACTCTGTCGTCTAGGTTGCTATCGCTATCAAGACCTCAGCACTGTCTCTGTAACAGGATTGTTATGCCTACTGTGGGACGTTCCCACTAGACCGAGACGGGTGATTAAATCTCTCCGTAACCGCTCTCTGCTAGAGTTTGCTCAAGGACAATATTGGCTACATCCCATGATTCAAACTGAAGCAAAGCTAAGGCTACAGTCTATTCCTGCCGACTGGTCACAGGCACACCGTAAAATTGCCGAATTTCTCACCCATAGCGTTAGTCGCATCAATAATATTCAGGATGGTTTGACAGCCTTAGAAGCATACTATCACTATACGGCGATCGCCGACTATGGAGCGGCGGCAAAAGTCATTCTCAATAGTCGTGAAAACCAGTGGGGACAATATTTAACTCTCGGCACAACTCTCTATCGTCTGGGCATAATTGAACCCTTATTAGTCGCCATCAAGCAAATTATGGCTCGCGTCACTCATCCCCGCCACCGCAGTGAATTGAATAACATCCTCGGGGACTTATATTGGACGACGGGCAAAGTTCACCTGGCGATCTCCTGTCAACAACAAACTATCACCACCAGCCGCCAGAGCCAAAAACTGATTGTTCCTACTGTCGAAAATCGTCATGATCTTTACTACTGGAAGATGCTAGAAGTTGATTCCTTACTCAGTTTGGGACTATATAACATTGACCTCTGGGAACTGGAAGCCGCAGCAGAATTATTCCAGCAGGTTATCCGCCTGGCTCACAATACCAAACATCATTCCTGGTCAGAAAAAGCTAGTTTGGGTCTGGCGTTAGTCAATTCCTACCAAGAAAAACCCCTCCTCGATCCCGCCGTATCCCGCCTCTACCGCTTGATCATCGATCTGGAAGACCCTACCTACAACACAGGACGCTTTGCCTACTTTATGCAGATGCTAGGACAAATATTTTTTAAGCAGCAGAAGCCGACAGCCGCCAGAACAATTTGGCAACGAGCGATCGCTTTTTCTCAGTCGAGCCACTATACACAGATTAAAGCTAAGTCCCTCATCGGTCTGGGCAACCTCGAACGCTTCGATGGTAACTACACTCAGGCAAATATATATCATCAACAGACGGTTGAACTGCTGGAAAAGATTGCGGCAAAATGTGACCTCGCTGAAGCCTACCTGCAATGGGGCATTACTTTACAATGCGGGCAGCACCTGGCTCAAGCAGAAACCTACTGGCACAAGGCGATTGTAATTTACCAGAAGATACCTGCACCCAAACAAGTATTAAGAGTTAGACAACATTTCCAAACTAGTCTTATTTAGGACTTGCTCTAGTTAGAGATCCTGAAAGATGCTTTGAGTTAAATAAAAATAAAAAAAGCCTCAATCAAATAGCCCCATCCTTAATGAGAGCGACTTACTGTGCTATGCTTCTCGCACTTGAAGCCGACATTCCGCAGTTAAATCATTCAAAAAAATAATTAAACGAATTTACTGGATTTTTAGTCTGAGATAGCGATCGCTGATAAAAATAAAATTTAGTCATTAAGGCGATCGCCAAAACAATATTATTAGCCTGTAATTGTTACATAACAAGCATTAGGGCTGATATTCAGATAATTAATTATTA
>JBCCNG010000565.1:0-3311 GCA_039025955.1 Cyanobacteria bacterium P01_C01_bin.72
GGGAGCATCCCGTTTTGGAAGAAACATAATGTATTGGATACTGTAACCAGTGATTTTCCGTTAGGTAGATATATTTATTTGCCGAAATGGGATGCTCCCGTTTTAAACATTAAAGAAGTTGGAGGATTTGGTAATCTTGTTTTGCAAGAGAAACAAACAAAAACAAGATGGAAGACAATTTGCAAAAATGGTTCACTCTATTAGAGCAGGTTGAGGTTGTGCATAGAAGAGATCCAAAAATGCACACAATTACCCTGGAGCAAATAGAACAGTTTGAGTCTCAATCTGGTTTTATTCTTCCGCAAGAGTACAAAGAATACTGCCAAGTCTTTGGCTCAGGAATTTTTGGCATTACTTTATTGAGAGTTTACTGTCCAGACCATTTAAATGTCGAAGAGCATTTAATTTCCTTGCAAGATGCAATCAATGCTTGTGTTGATTTTTCTGATTATACTGAAGAAGAAAAGCAAATATTTGAATCTGCTTATGTTTTTGGCTATGGTGCAGATTATACTTTATTTATTTTCGACTCAAAAACGTATAGTAGTGAAGACAAAAGTGTAAATATTTATGGCATTTCTGAACTTGATACCATCTATTTTATCGGTCGTAGCTTTTATGAATTTGTTCGTGATGTCTGTATGGGAGATAAAGCAGAAACATGTTTTCCAGAATTAGTTGAAGGAGTAGACCCAGAAAGCGATCTACAAGATCCTATTAGCGGTAGTAGAACTTTTCGTCCTGGTTAGACAACTGCTATCTAAACAGATGATCTTTTAAATAATTAAACCAGCTACACCTACGATGCTCAAAAACACGTCGTGCTGGAAACTAACGAACTGGTGTATTTTGAGCGCCATATTCTGTCAGCTAGAGTTTGAGTCGAAAGACTTCATAGGGAGGAAAAGACTTATTCACCCCACCATTAAGGGCAGCAGAAAGATTGAGGCGATCGCAATTAAAGTAGAGGTAGCCGTCTGTACCCAGGCTAAAAGAATCAATCCAGGCTAATTTATCATCAGTCAAGAGTGTTTGATAGCTGCGATCTGATTTAATTACACCAAGACCATTTACCGCCAAATCTCCAACATAAATATTGTCATTGCTGTCGATCCCAATACCATCGCAAATTGGTTTTGGGCTATATAGTTCTACTCTAGAGGCAAGTTCAGCCTCACTTAAGTTAGGATTAGACAAATCGGTACTTCTGACGCGATACATACTAGTGCCGTGCATCGGACAATAGTAGAGCCATTCATTGCGGGTATCTAAAACTAAACCATTGACTCCCAAATGAGGGCGAATCAATCTACCGTCTGGCTGCTCGATTTGTACGGGAACGCCATCGACAATTAAATCAATGTCTTCAGGAATAACACTAACATGACCCTGAAGAATACGAACTGCTTGTCCTGTATGCAGATCCACGCGAATTAAGGCTGATTCTGTTCCCGCGATTGGGTCGGAAATATAAATAACATTACGGCTTGAATCGATCGCCAAATCGTTGATAAAAGAATTACTTAAGGTAATTGGTTGTGGTAAATAAATTACCCGTGCCAGTTGATGCTGCTGAATGTCCCAGGCGACAAGTTTCGGTAATGACTGGCTTTGATTACCGTTATCTAAGATCCAAAGATAACCCTGAGCATCAGCTTGAATACCCAAAACACTAGTAAAAGTAATGGATGACGATCCAGGATGAGGCACCAAGGGGACTAAAGCCCCGTCAACCAATTCAGCCACCGAGAACTCAGGATTATAAAATTGGTGCAGACTTACAAAAATTCTGTTGTCAGGGGTGAGAGTAATATTACCAGGAGATATAGATAAAGATGCAACTACGGAAATATTGTTAGTTAAGGTTGGCATAATTTTGATTCCAATAAAGTTCAAGAGATCAACAGTTAGGGAGTTAGGACAGTTAGAGCAGTTTTAGGTGGTCAATAACTAATAACTAATAACTAATAACTAATAACTAATAACTAATTAAGATTTGGTTTGGGCAATTGATTCAGTACCTTGACAATAGTTGTCGATGGAGGAAACTGATTCCACCTCTAGCTCTGCACCCTTGCTCAAGACAAATTCACTTAAGCCTATATGGCTAGTCGAATCCCCCCAATCGTAGGTATAGCCTAATCTTGTCCAGGGAACAGCAAGGCGGTCAGGATTCATCTCTTTGAGCTGGCTTTTAAATTCGTTCAAGCGTCTATTGAACCACTCCTGATACTCAGGTGAAACGCTGAGAAAATTATTAGGGGGACGAAACTCTAACTCTGCCTCATGATCGCTAATTTCAGGGTCGGGGGTGGGGCGAAATAGGTCTTTGGCATTAACCCACAGTTCGACAATTGATTTGGGTGGTTGATTACTAGGAGCTAATCCTAAAAGCTGTTCAATTCTGGGGCTTACTTCTTTACCCGTGTGCGCGTAACTAGTGCAAAAATTCTGTAATTCTGGCACTACTGTCACCCAAACTTCCCGCGATGTAGTTTGTTGACTGCCTACCTCAAAATATTGTGGTTTAGCGTAGGTGGCAACTTTGAGGAGATCGCCTTGCCATTGAATATTATGATTATCTTTGACAATTGCCGTGAGGCTAGTCGAAATTTCATCTGAGCTAATTTGCTCGGCATCAAGTAAAGCACTGTAATAAGCTTCAGGCAAAAAGCTAGTTTTAGTTAATTTGGAAGATAGAAACAAAAATGACAAACAAATAGCACCTATCAAAAGCAATATACTAATGAATATTGCGGGATAGTTTTTGTGCTGTGGTTCGATAGAGTTCATTTATTGAGCAAATTAGAGTACAACGAAAAACTGCGATTTACTGTCATTAAAAATAGATATAAAGCATAATGCGGTTTCACTTGGCTATGAGAATATCTGAGACAAAGTGATCAACTCAATTTCCAAGATAACTTTGCCTAATTGCAATCAAAACAGAAAAATCCACTAGATAAACTAGAAAAAAAGCAAACAATAATTATATTTACCTAATAGATATTCGCTGCCTATTTGAGTAAAAATATTGACGCTCAGCAAATTAACTCTCAAGAAAAATTGCCTCAATATAAATAGGGCTTGCTGAAAAACTAGGATTTGATGAGATATCTGTTTAAAAGCTCTCAGCTCTCAGCTCTCAGCTCTCAGCTTTTAGCTTTTAGCTTTTAGAAAAATAGAGCATTTTACTGTGCTAAGTGCCTAAAAAATAACCTCAATCTCTCAGATGAGCTACCACTGTAGACAGCTATGGAGAACTATACAATGATGATAGTGGGGCATGTCTGTGAAACTGTGACGTCATA
>JBCCNG010000566.1:0-3308 GCA_039025955.1 Cyanobacteria bacterium P01_C01_bin.72
GCTGCTTCTGTAAAAAATATAAACAATCAAGTTATTGTTGCTACTACAAATATCAAGCACCTATCATTATTCGTAAATGCGAGACATTGGAAAAGTTTATGAGATTGTGTTATTTAAAAAAATAAATTACTGTATCTACTTAAACTAAGTCTTGGTTATTACTCTGTGAAAATTATTAAAATCCGAAACGTTATTAGTAACTAAAATAATTTGATTAATACAGGCAATCACATTAATGTAAAAAGACAAGATACAGGCGATCACATTAACAGTTCTTTTAGGACAAAAGCAATTCATATTCATCATGAGTACCAATCCATACCCAATAAAAATCATCGCCCTTTTTAAGAGCTAAAGCACGATAATTTTGAGTAATACGAGCAGACCAAAGATTTTTGCCAACTTTCTTGAAATGTAGAGACGGATGAGATTGGTTTTCTTGCCAAAGTCGATAAGCTTTACGGGCTTGTTTTTTAATCTTTAATGGTAACTTGATGTATGAATTCCAAAAATCAGGCGTTGTCAATGACTTCATCTAAGTCCCTTACTTGGTTAGTTTCAATTTCAGATTCAGCCTTCGCAATGAATTTATCCAGTTTTCCTGTTGATAAATCAGCCTGCATTTGCCTATCCCAAGCATCGTCAAGATATTTATTCAACCAACCTGCTAGTTGACGAGCTTCCTTTGTTGGTAATTCTTTAATAGCTTGTTCAATTTCTGATCGAGTTTTCATTTCAAGTAAATGCCTTAACTGTATAGATATTACCTTAAGCACATTTGTGAAAATTATATCGATTACAAAGCGATCGCACTATTACAACAAGAAAGAAGACAGGCGATCACTTGCCTCCTATTCCGACTACTAGTACAATAGTATTTATTTGCTAATACTTCAATAACAAGCGGCTTTTCGATTGTCCACAACTCACAAATCTGGTGGTGGTTGGGCGGCTCCTATTCCTGAGTTCAAGCAAGGGCAACAGTCTCGATAAATGTGCTTTCAATGGAGTTCGATAGCTACAGCATACTGTTCTTTCCGCAATGCGATCGCCCTAGCTTTTCAAGTTGTGTTAGTTCTCAGAATCAAAACCTAAATATCCTCTGGGAGTAATCATCCATTCGGCGTGATTGCGGGTGGTAGTGTTGCCAATAATGACGGTGGTGAGCATATCGATTGGTTGCTCTAGCATTTTCTCTACGGTAGTTAAGATAACCCGTTCGTCTTCGCGATATGCACCATGGACAATTGCCACGGGGGTATCAGGCTTTCTGTGTTGGGCAAATATGGCTTGGGCAGTAACTATCTGCTGGGTGCGGGTTTGCGATCGCGGATTGTAAAGAGCAGTGATAAAATCGCCACTAGCTGCTGCCTGAAGACGTTTCTGGATCATCTCCCAGGGGGTAAGTAAGTCGCTGAGACTGATAGAGCAAAAGTCGTGCATGAGGGGTGCGCCAACTCTAGAGGCTGCTGATTGCAGGGCGGAGATACCAGGAAACACTTGAACTTGGGGAAATTTGCCGTTCCAGCCCCTCGCCTGTAGTTCTTCTAAAACTAAGCCTGCCATGCCGTAGATACCGCAGTCCCCAGACGACACTACCGCCACCGTTAAACCCCACTGAGCTAATTCTATGGCTCGTTTAGCTCGTTGTTGTTCCTGGGTGATGGGAGAAGCTTCGATCATCTGTCCTGGGCGTTTCAGGGACTCAATTAAATCGATGTAGAGTTGGTAGCCAATAACCAGATCGGCTTCGGTAATGGCGGTTTTGGCAGCAGGAGTAATTTGATCGAGACTACCTGGTCCAATGCCGACTAAATAGAGCTTACCTGTATGTCCAATATATTCTTGCTTGGCTTGAGAAATCGCTACTGTTACTGCACCCGAACCATTATCTGACTTGAAGATTTGCTTGGATACCAACAAGTTTTGTCCTGCTAATACCGCCGCCGCTTCTGCAACACTGCGAGTTCCCACTTCTTGTTTAACCACTGTGGAGGGAGTAGGTACTTCTACTTGATCCAATTGGGCAGCCGAAAAAGTCTTAAAGCTCAGGTTGCGTCTTTGACAAACTTCAATGATTCCCGCTTCATCAGCTTTTAAGTCAATACTGGCAATTCCGGCGATCGCCTCCGTCGCCAGATGATAAGTCTGACAGGTTTCGTTGATCGCCTTGGCGATTAACTCTTTAGAGGTATGGCGTTCACAACCAATGCCAATCCACAGCACTCTAGGATGCCACTGAACTTTGGGAAAATCGCTTTTGGGGGAAATCTTGCGTTTGGTGGGACTAATCCAAATTCGGGCTTGAGGTCTGGTTTGCCCTTCAAGTTCATCAAAGCCAAAGGTAAAAGGATGCTGTTGGGGTAGATGTTGTTGCCACAGCATTGAACCAGCTTCTTGAATTACCTGTATCGACTCTTGTTTGGCGATCGCTGCTAATACTCCTGTCCAGTCTCCTGCTCCTTTACGCCAGCCATAGTTAAAGCCCATAATATCCATTGCGGGTAGAGCCAAACCATGGGCAGCGCCAGTAATTATAGGAGTAGCCTCGATACTTGAGGCGATCGCCTGAGCTAATAAATCTGCTTTTCCCTGATGCCCGCTACAGAGACTAATTACGTAGTTGCCTTGAGCATCAATCACAATTATCGCTGGATCTTCTGCCTTACTGGTTAATAAAGGTGCAATTAGGCGTACAACTGCCCCCGCAGCCAAACAAAATACAAAAGCCTGGTGCTGTGTCCAGATTGAGGCAAGATATTCCCGCAGCGAACCGTCGTAATGCTGTGAATCGTACTGAGACTCCAACGAATTAGGTAAATGTAGCTCAATAGAGCCATTTTGCGCCAGAGGAGTGAGTACCTGTACTGCCGAGGAATGAGTTGCGATCGCTGCAATCGGAGCGAACTGTTCAAAACAAGAATTGTTCAAGGGGATATCCCGCTTAAAATGCAAATAGACACCAATAATTTATCGCAAATCCCCATTCGTGAACATAGCTTAAAAGCGCTGGGCATACGCGCAGCTCAAAGTGATTGACAAACCACATCTAACCTTAACTTGTCACGATTGCCTGTACTCCTATTAAGGTGAGCATCATTGGTGACAAGTTAAAACAAAATAATTTTAGTCAACTACTACTGATAGTGTTTTTTATTTTTACATAACTCTAAAATATGGATTGAAACTTATTCAAGTAGCGATCGCCATATTCCAGTTTGAATTCCTGAAAATAGCCCAAAAGCTAATAGCTAATGGTCATTGGTGACAAGTTAAGACAAACTAGTTTTAGTCAACTACTACTGATA
>JBCCNG010000567.1:0-3303 GCA_039025955.1 Cyanobacteria bacterium P01_C01_bin.72
CAAATCTCTCACACATACCCACATCTCAAACTCTCTCTCTCACACTCACAAACAAACCCCCACACTCTCAAAAACATCAACTGACCAATCTTCTACACAACCGTCACCTACCGCACCAACCAAGATCATAAACTAACAAAGATTTCTCACAAACATCAGTATTTACACGTAAGATAACGATAATCTACAGTTGTTTTAATTAATTCTTTTACCGTCAATGTTTGCTAATTTCTAGCTTTTAGCTGCTGCACAAAAAAAAAGCTGGCAATAATGCCAACCTTAAACAATACGTTGAGTTATCTGCTGCAAGTTGTAATTAATTTATAATCAATTTATTTAAGATTTAATTACTTAATTAGTTAGTTACGGCTAATCAATTACTCTAGATAAAATAATAGTTTAGGTTTAGTCTCGCTTTGCTAATTTTGGCAGAGAGACGATTAACTGTCTCAATCTTCTGTTCAATCTGCACCGATAAATGAGAATCTTTGTTGTATTTCTGCTGATGCTTTTGCAACTTGGCTAAAGTTTCTTTCACAGTAGCTAATTCTTTCTCAATTTTAATTAGCAAAATAATCAATCGAGCAACCTTAACGGTTTTTTCCTCAGCAACAATCTCTTGCTGGATGGATGCGATGTAGTTGTTAATATCTTCCATGAATTTACTGATATGTGTACTAATACAACAGAATAACTGCGTTTGTTTTAATTACTTAAGCTAAGTATATCCGCGAATATCGGGGCAAGCTGTAAAGTTTGGGTAATTATTAGAGGGTTAATGTAAATAATGTGTGAATTCACCAAGAAGAGAGCCAGGAGCTTGATCTGACAGCAACTTCAGAGGTCTGTTGTTTTTGCTCGTCGCGGACTAATTTCTATTTTACAGGTTAGCAAGCTCAGATTGTGACGATTTTGAACTAGATAATTTTACTTACGGAAATATATCAAGCGACAATGTTCATTGTCTATGGTAGAGCTTGCCAAATTATTTGGCGATTATAACTGTGCAGATCACAATTGATTGGCGTAAAAGTTAGCAGAAATTGCGCTCTAAGATATTAGAAGATATATTTGAACCCGCTTATTGGCAGAAAAACTATGACAGAAGTTATTAATACGATTGTTCAGGTTCTGTTGGATCTCCTTGGTCAAAGCATCAAAGCTCTGCCCAGTCTCTTATCTGCTTTAGTGGTGCTATTTCTGACTCGCTATGCAGTCCAGGTGGTCTTAAAAATTGCCGAGGAAACTGGAAAACGAGCAATTAAAAGCACTTCGCTTCAGCTATTGTTGCTCAAAATTTGTCAGATTGGCGTATGGACAGTGGGAGTTCTGATCGCCTGTGTTCTGGCATTTCCTGGGTTTGAGCTAGGAGATATTATCGCTACCCTGGGTGTAGGTTCGGTAGCCATTGGTTTTGCTTTCCAAGATATTTTTAAGAATTTTCTTGCAGGAATTATCTTACTAGTGGAAGAGCCATTTAGGATTGGTGATGAAGTGGAAATTGGTGATTACCAAGGCAAAGTAGAGAACATCAGTATTCGCACGACTAAAATTTTGACTTTTAAGGGAGAACGAATTCTCTTACCCAACTCGACTGTTTTTACTGATGCCGTCAAGGTCAACACGGCTTATGGTCATCGACGGACGGATTTAGCAGTTGGAGTAGATTACAATACCCCTTTACCTCAAGCAAAAGATCTGCTGCTAGCCACGATTAAAAGTGTTGATGGAGTGATGAAACAACCAAGTCCAGAAATTGATCTGGTTAACTTTGGCGATAGTTCAATTGATTTTGTCGTGCGCTACTGGAGTAATTCTCGCCAGAAGCAGTTACGCCACGTGCAAACTAAAGCTATAGTTGCCATTAAAAAAGCCTTAGATCAGGCAGATATTAGTATTCCTTACCCAATCCGCACCCTCTACTATTACGATCAGGAAAAATACAACGATTACTATCCTGCTGAAGCAGAGAAACTTGGTTAGGGTAGTTTATTCTTGACGCTTCAATTTTGAATTATGCTAGATCTTGCGAAAATTGCGGGTCAAATCCCTGGAATCAGTCAACACATGCATCAAGAAGCGATCGCTTCTAAGAAAAGACTGGAATCTGCTCAGAATTTACAGTTACAGGCGGCTAATCGACAGGCTGAATTAATTCAGCAGCAAGCAGATTTTCGCGATCGCCTGATTTTTGCGGCGGCTACTCCCATTGAACCCCTCGACCAGTGTTTTGAGATCCAGCCTGCCCCCTATAGCCATAGTGTTTTTGCCACCGATGGTTCACAAATTTCTCCCTCTCATCATGAGATTGCTTACTGTTATCTGATCAACATTGGTCAGATTATGATTCACTATGGTCAGAGTTTGCATCCCTTGCTCGATAGTGTGCCTGAAGTTTTCTATAAAACCGAAGACCTCTATATCTCTCGTCAGTGGGGGATTCGCTTAGAAGAATGGATGGGTTATCGACGCACGGTGTCAGAGGCGGAAATGCTGACGGAAATGGCTTGCAACTGGGTCTTGCCCCCTGGAGGACATCATGATGTGCCCAACCTGGCTTTGGTAGACGGTTCGCTCATTTATTGGTTTTTAGATGGTTTGCCAGTCGAAGCGAGGGATAAAATCTTGCCACGGATCTTGGCAGCTGCGGAAAAATTGAGGGAAACTAATATCCCGATGATGGGTTATGTTAGCGCCTCTCGTAGCATGGAAGGATTAAACTTCCTGCGTTTGCATACCTGTAAACACGAACATCCCAATTGTGTAGTTCACTGTGGCGATTTATTTGAGAAATATCCCTGTCAGCAGCTTGATGCTTTGAGAGATTCTACCTTCTGGGCACACCGCCTACAGCCAGGGCAGCGTAGCCCTCTGTATCGCAGTAATTTGCGGATTTTAGATCTCTATGATGCAGCCCAAAGAGTTTATTTTTGCTATGTCAACGTTGGTGCAGAAGTGGCGCGCATTGAAGTTCCTGCCTGGGTAGTAGAAGATCAGGCTTTATTTGAGCAGTCTTTGAGTATTATTGTCGGTCAGGTGCAAAAAGGTTATGGTTATCCTGTTGCCCTAGCGGAGGCTCACAATCAAGCCGTAGTTCGAGGGGGCGATCGCGCTCGCTTTTTTGGACTATTAGAACAGCAGCTCATTAAAGCTGGATTGCGTAACGTTGGCACTTCTTACAAAGAAGCTCGTAAGCGGGGTAGTATTGCCTAATCAAGTCGTTCACTAGTTCTTAATTGGTCTTTAATTCTTGCTAGTCCGACAAATCTGCCTGATGACCAGAGAAATAAAGATTTACCACGG
>JBCCNG010000568.1:0-3274 GCA_039025955.1 Cyanobacteria bacterium P01_C01_bin.72
GTAAATATCTTCTGTTGCTTCCTGCTCAATAATATCGATAATATCGTCCACCGTAACTACTCCTACCAGACGTTCTTCGCTGTCAACTACTGGTACAGCAACAATGTCATAGCGCTGAATCGTGCGGGCAACCTCTTCTTGATCGGTATCAGTATGCACAAAGATCACATCCCGAGTCATAATTTCCGTTAAGGTCGTGTCTGGAGCGGCAATGACTAAATCTCTTAGAGAGACAATTCCTGTTAACCGACGAGAATTATCGGTAACGTAGAGATAATAAACTACTTCTGAAGCATTAGCCAGATTCCTGATCCGTTCTAAAGTTTGACTAACCGTCAGATTCTCTTTGAGAGAAATATACTCAGGGGTCATAATGCGCCCTGCTGTATCCTCGCCATAACCGAGCAAAATAGCCGTAGCCTGGCGCTCTTTAGGACTTAACTGAGAAACCAAACGTCGCACTACTTTAGCTGGTAGTTCATCAAACATGCGGGCGCGATCATCGGGAGACATTTTATCCACAACGTCCAGTACTTCCTGTCGTTTAAACTCTTGAATTAAAGCTTGTTGAACATCGGTATTAAGATATTCATATACTTCGATCGCTTCAGCCTTAGAAAGCAAGCGGAAAGCAATCAACTGGGTAGCTTGAGGTAAACCTTCAATTGCTTCAGCAATATCGACTGACTGAACAGGAATTAAGAGAGACTTTGCTCCCTGGAGATTGCCGCTATCTAAAAGTAATTCTAGCTGTGAGCGAACTATCTGCCGTAATTCATTGTGTTTAGTGCCGTTTGGTATCATACATCACGTCCGTTGATGAGAATTTATTACTATTTGATTGATGTTGGTTATCAGTCCATAAAATATTCTTTATTCAGCAATTAGTTATTGAATCTGATTCACTTGTAATTTTTTAAGATTATTTTCCGTCTTTGAATGAATCCTTTTAATTCGACTGTGTTAATGTACTAGAAAATAGAGATTTTAATTCGGCGGGCACGTTTGTTTCAATTTGTCATAACCTCTGGGCTATTTTATAGATTGACAATCAATTAACGAGCTTTCTTCCGAAACATCGATCTCGAATTTATTTCGCAAATCAGGAGACAATCTATGTCAATCTATGTCGGCAATCTCAACTATGAGGTTACTAAAGAAGATCTTACGACTGTTTTTGAAGAATATGGTACTGTATCGAGAGTTTCTCTTCCCACCGACCGCGAAACTGGTCGCCCCAGAGGATTTGGTTTTGTAGAGATGAGCAGTGAAGATGAAGAAACTAAGGCGATCGAAAGTCTCGATGGCGCAGAATGGATGGGGAGAGAGTTGAGAGTCAACAAAGCTAGACCCCGTGAGAATAACCGCAGTGGCGGTGGTAATCGTAGTTTTGAAGGTTCGTCTCGCAACTACTAGAAATTTAATCAATCCAAATCGATATTTAGGATCAAAAAGTTAATAATTACCTAAGCAATTATTGATTTACCAAAATAAAAGCCTCTCCTCAGTCAATGTCTCAGATGAGATATAGCTCAGTGAGAGGTTATTTTATACGTCTGATGTGTATTGGCTTCGTTCTAATTTATTAGTTTTAAGCTATCAGCTATCAGCTATCAGCTTTTGAGCTATTCTCAGGAATTCTTACTGGAATAGAGCGATGCCTTCGGCTATGCTTCGCAAATCGCCATAAAGATTAACCTTAATCCATATTTAGCGCTGTCTAAAAACAAACAACACTATCACAGGGCGGAGTACCGCCCAAAGTCCCTGAAAGAGACTTGCTCCGCTTCGCGGGGCGTGTAGTTGACTAAAACTATTTTTTCTTAACTTGTCACGATTGCTTGCTACCTATATGCGAAGCGGTACTAGACGTAGTTTATGCTTGTGCTTTTATTTTTGCTAAATGTTGCAAGCCCCATTCTTTTAGAGCATGAATAATAGGTGCTAAAGTTCTACCATATTCTGTGATCGAATATTCTACTTTTGGTGGAACGTCGGCATAAACTTTTCTGGAAATTAAGTTGTCTGCTTCTAGTTCTCGAAGCTGTTTTGTCAGCATTCTTTGAGTTACTTCTGGCATCAAACGACGTAGTTGGTTGAAACGCATTGTCTCTGATAATAAGTGGTAAAGAATAACGCCTTTCCATTTACCACCAATAATTTCTAAGGTAGCTTCAACGGGACAACCTAAGTTGCAATCATATTTACTATGAGCCATCAATAAACTCCCTAAATATACAAAAGGGTACTACGTATCAAAAATGTGCGTACTTGTTCACTTTTAATATACAGATTATCCTCCTTTTTAAAAGCTAAAAGGAAAATAAAATAGGTAGAAATAAGATTTGGAGGTAAAAAGCATGGAAGCAGTTGGTTTAACTCAATATTTACCCATAGAAAACGAAAATAGTCTGTTAGATGTGGAAATATCCCAACCCACAGCTAAAGGCAAAGATTTACTCGTAGAGGTTAAAGCGATCTCGGTTAACCCGGTAGATTATAAAGTCCGCACCTCCAAAGATCAAGTAGAATCCGAACCCAAAATTCTTGGCTGGGATGCAGCAGGGATAGTAGTAGAAGTGGGAGAGGAAGTCAAAGAATTTCAGCCAGGAGATGAGGTTTATTATGCAGGAAATATTACTCGTCCTGGTAGCAACAGCGAATTTCAATTGATAGATGAGCGAATTGTCGGACGCAAACCCAAAAACTTAGATTTTGCTCGCGCAGCAGCCTTTCCTCTGACTAGCATTACTGCCTGGGAAGCTTTATTTGAAAGACTGAATATTGATCGTCATGGTGCAGATGCAGGGAAGTCGATTTTAATCGTTAACGGTGCGGGGGGAGTTGGTTCTATTGCCATTCAATTAGCGAAGCTAGCCAAACTTAAAGTTATTGCGACGGCTTCTCGTGATCAAACTACCGCCTGGTGCGAAAAACTTGGTGCCGATGCAGTAATCAATCATCGCTATAATTTAGCGGCTGAGATTAAGAAAATTGGTTATCAAAATGTCGATTATATTTTTTGCCTGAGTCATACCGATAGTCATTGGCAAGCCATGACCCAAGCGATTAAACCTCAAGGGACGATCTGTTCCATTGTAGAAAATAAGCATCCCCTAGATATGAAAGTTTTGAAAAGTAAGAGTGCTGGCTTGGTTTGGGAATTTATGTTTACGCGGTCGATGTATCAAACCGAAGATATGACAGAGCAAAGTAAGTTACTAAATGAGTTGAGTCAACTAATTGAGGACGGTGTAATTGTTTCAACTTGCAA
>JBCCNG010000569.1:0-3273 GCA_039025955.1 Cyanobacteria bacterium P01_C01_bin.72
ACCTCAAAGACATTTGGACTCAATATGCTCGCCGTTTTAGAGTTGACCACTGGTATCGATTTGCCAAGCAGAGACTACATTGGACTTTACCTAGTTTTAGTACAGCACAACAATCTGAACGTTGGAGCGATCTAATGCCTTTAATGACTTGGCAACTTTGGTTGGCGAAGGATTTAGTTGAAGACTATCATCTTCCTTGGCAATCTGCTCAGAGGAATTTAACCCCTGGAAGAGTGGCACAGTCAATATTTTCACTTTTAATCGAGATTGACACACCAGCTACTTCTCCCAAAACCCGAGGAAAGTCTCCTGGTTGGAAAAAAGGGGAGAAAAGAAGAAAAAGAAAGACCTACCCCATCGCCAAGAAAAGCTATTCTCGCCGTAAAAAAGAAAAACAAGAAGCAGCTTAACTAGATTTTTGGATATTTGTTTTTGATTTCAGCTATTTTTAACAGGCTGAACTGTTTTCTGATGATTTTTTTAGTCTAAACCACAGTAAATTAAAGGAATAGTAATGATCGAAACATGTATGGCGCTTGACCGATTCATAAGCTCCTTAACTTGTCACAATTGGGCGATCGCTCAGACCAGCGAATTCTAATGTAAAAAATGACGAGTACCGCTTAACACCATAACCAAACCTAGCTCATTCGCTGCGGTGATTGAATCTTGGTCGCGAATTGAACCCCCTGGCTGAATAATAGCACTGATACCTGCCGCTGCTGCGGTACGTACAGAGTCGTCAAAGGGAAAGAAACCATCGCTAGCTAATACTCCTCCCTGAGCCTTTTCTCCTGCTTGCTCTAATGCAATTTTGACTGCGCCGACACGATTCATCTGTCCCGCACCAATACCTAAAGTAGTGCGATCGCGACTGACTAAAATAGCATTAGACTTAACGTGCTTAACCAGCTTTTGGGCAAAGAGCATTTCGGCAATTTGAGCGGGGGTAGGCTGCTTTTCGGTGACAAACTGCCAGTTATCGGGATGCTCCAGCTGATCGTCACTAGCCTGGACTAAAAACCCGCCAGCGATCGCCTTAATCGTTTCTTTTTGTCCTCTGAGTAAGTCAGACAAGAGCAAAATTCGCAGCTTGGATTTTTTCTGAAGAATCTCTTGGGCTTGGCGATCGCAACCAGGAGCAACTACGCATTCTAAAAAGGTTTTGGTTAAAGCTTCTGCCGTAGCCGCATCAATAGTCTGATTCAGCGCCACAATGCCCCCGAAAGCGGAAATATTATCGGCATTAAAAGCCTTTTCATAAGCCTCGGCTAAGGTATTGCCTACCGCTGCACCACAGGGATTGGTATGCTTCAGCACCGCTGCTGCGGGTTCGGCGGGGTCAAATTCTGTAATGATCCGTCGTGCTGCTTCTAAATCAACTAAGTTGTTATAGCTCAATTCTTTACCCTGAAGCTTTTCGGCGGCTGCCCAACCTGAAGCTACTGCCCCTGTTTGATACCAAGCGGCGGGTTGATGGGGATTTTCGCCGTAGCGCAAGGACTGTACCTTTGTACCTGTGATGCTATAGCTTTCTCCCAGACTTGCCGACTGATTAAGCTGGGCAAAATAAGCTGAGATAGCCCGATCATAACTGTTCGTGTGGGCAAAGGCGCTGCCTGCCATCTGCTGACGAAATTCGAGGGATATTTCCCCGTTTGACTCTTCGAATGCCGCTAGGTAGGGTTCATACTGACTCGGACTACAGAGTACAGTTAAATAGCGATAATTTTTGGCTGCTGCCCGAATTAAAGTAGGGCCGCCGATATCTATCTTTTCAATGGCGACGGCGACGGTAACGTCTGGTTGGGCGATTGTCTTCTCAAAGGGATAAAGATTCACCACCACCAGATCAAAGGGACGGATATTGTTTGCCTCTAGTTCAGCCAGATCTGCTGGCAAATCCTGACGAGCCAGAATGCCCCCGTGAACCCGAGGATGCAGGGTTTTGACTCTACCACCCAAAATCTCTGGTGAACCCGTGTAGTCGCTCACCTTAGTGACGCTAATCCCAGCATCCTGGAGAGTCTTGGCTGTACCGCCACTACTAATAATCTCAAACTGATATGCGACTAATTTACGGGCTAATTCGACGATTCCTGTTTTATCAGAAACGCTCAAAAGTGCTAGACGGCTCATAGGTTACTCTTGCTGCAAACGATAGGCAATTCTTACCTTATGATATTTTCGAGTCAGAGAAAAATTTTTCTGCGTCAGATTTGCCAACTTCAAGTCGCTACACCAAAACTATCTTGGGTTTGAGCTTTAATATTGCCTCCCGTTCATACAGAATACTGATGCCGAGGAAAGTCCCCGCCTGGTTGTAAACTACAAGATAATGCTCTGGGCTGAATGCGTCTATCTCTCTGTTAATGGCGATCGCCCGACTCAGATCTACTAACTGTCCCTGACACCATTTACGGGCATCTTCTTCCCCCAGAGTTACCCGCTCAAGATGACTCAACAGCAAACTAGGTTCAATCAGGCTAAATGTATTCTGCTCAAGCTGGCTGATAACCTCCTCTAAGGTCAAACTATTTTCTAAACTCAGTCCACAGCTTGCTGTACGCACTAAACCAGCCAAAGTTCCCCCCACCCCTAGCTGCGCTCCCAAATCACGAGCGATCGCCCGAATATAAGTACCAGCACCACAGCGAATCGCTACTTCTAGCTCAAAAAACTCTGATTGCCTAATGTTGAGCAGCTCGATTTCCTCAATCGTTACTTTCCTGGCAGAAACTTCAATCGATTCTCCCTTTCTTGCCATCTCGTATAGCTTGCGTCCATCCTGTTTAATGGCGCTATAAATCGGTGGAACTTGCTCAATCGTGCCGAGAAAACTATTCAGGCGATCTCTAATTTCTCTCTCCTCGAACTGAAATCCCTCCTCCTGACGCAGAATCTCCCCCTCCAGATCATCTGTCGTGGTCGTAACCCCCAGGCGAATTACAGCTCGATAAGCTTTCGGAGTCGGTAAAAACTGGAGCAAACGAGTTGCTTTACCCACGGCGATCGGCAGTACTCCTGCAGCAGCAGGGTCTAATGTTCCTCCATGACCAATCTTGCGCGTATTTAGAAGCTTACGCAACTTAGCAATACAATCATGAGAAGTAAAGCCCAAAGGTTTATTTAAATTAACAAAGCCAAACATATAAGTAATATAATAGATATTCAAGCTGTTGCAGCAGTAATTCTTGCTGAACCTGTCGGAGTTCTAGAAGCAGTTAAACTGGAAAACTGTTTCCAGCAGCAGCAAGCCAGAGATTAAAAAAC
>JBCCNG010000570.1:0-3260 GCA_039025955.1 Cyanobacteria bacterium P01_C01_bin.72
GCAACTTACAATCAACTCAAAACTTTAGCAGAAGAAGAATTTAAAAAACTAATAGAAGAGAAAGATGATCGTATTCAACAATTAGAGAATATGGTCAATACGGCATTACAAAAACCTAACTTTTATACAGAAGGAGACTTGAATATAGCTTCTGACCGTAATGTTAATATTGAAAAGGGTAACTATAACGAAAAGATAAAAGGTAATTATTTAGAATAAAAATATAGCTTATGTCTAAAGTATATGAAATAAAGTTAAAAAAAAAGTAAATTATTTATAGCTTCATATGATAAGTTGTTCTTGTTTTTTCTGGATTTTAGATTGATAATGTTAAAGTAAATAAGTTGGGAATTACCGATTTACCCAAAAACATAAAACTTGAGCATAAATATGTAGAAAACTTGGGTTTTGAGCCCTTTAAATTCAATAAAGAAGGTTTGGCATTTAGAATTTCTGACTTTCTAAACAGAGTGACCAGAGAACTAGGTAAGAAAAATCAAACTTACATTACAAACAATCATATTTTGCATATGCCTGGCGATCGCAATATAGAAATTAAAAAAGGAAATTACAACGAAAATATCCAAGGTGACTATTACGAGCAAAGTGGTAACTTTGGTATCGGTCATATGGGCGGCGGCGAGATTAAAGACGGGGCAAAGGTGGCTGGAGTCATCAATGAAGCAGAGAAGCAAAATTTAGCCGATGCAGCCCTAGAGATTCAGCCGCTTTTAGAACAGTTGTCTCAAACCTATCCCACTACTACCAGCAGAGAAAAAATGATTGTAGTGGGGGAAGCGGTAGATCGCATCGAAGGCAATCCTCCATTGAAAGCCAAAGTAATTAATGCTCTCAAAGCTGGAGGGACTGAAGCTTTTAAAGAAGCGATCGAGCATCCTTTAGTTAATATTTTGATGGCAACTATTGAAGGATGGCTGGATACTGAATAAGTCGATATTTTACTGATATTAACTCAATTTTTAATCTTTAACCGTAGGTAAATTAAGTAGTACCTAAAACAGCGATCGCAAGTTAAAAAAGACTATATAATTAATTGTGTTTCGTGCGACTTATTCTACTAAGCCTACTGGAGATTTCCGGATAACTCTAGTCAATTTTGCAACTCTCGTTTCTTTTATTGATGACACACCCTACCTAATCAAGCATCAATCACAATGGAGCTAACTGGTTTAGCGCAGCAGGTAAGAATCTCCCCTGCTTCTACACCACTGAGAGCATCGTAATCAGAATCATAGGTAACTTCTCCCTTTAATACCTTGGCGGTGCAAGCGCCACAAGTACCCGCGCGGCAGCTATTGTCAATTTCAACTCCTGCCTTGTCTGCTGCATCCAAAACGAATTCATTTTCCGTACAGCTTGATTCTCGCCAGGAGTTAGCAAAAAACACCTTAATCTTACTGCCAACAGGTGGTTCTGCTGGTTTTGAAACGTCTTTTTCTGGCGCTTCAACTGCGGTTTGGGGTTCTTCAATCACCACACCGTCTTTTAAAGTAGCGTTGAACTGCTCAATTAATAAACTGCGGAGAGTAGTTTTCAGATCGTCTACCGCTACTCCCTTGCTAATCATAGTGCCTAGTTCTGCTCCTTTGCCAACCTTTCCCCCTGTAAAGATCTTTGCCGCTTCGACAGTCTTACCGTCTTTACGTACCTTTGTACCCATCAGACCAATATCTCCCGCTTGGGGTTGTCCACAGGAATTGGGACATCCTGTCCAGTGTAGACGCACTCGATTGGGAATATCTAATTCACGATCAAGCTCCTGAGCAAGCTCCCAGGCTCTCTGCTTGGTTTCAATCAGGGCAAAATTACAGTAACGCGCCCCCGTACAAGAAATTACCGAGCGGCTTAAGGTAGTCGGAGCAATGGAAAATTCTTGTAACAAAGGTTCGCTGAGTAAGGTTTCGACATTTTCATTGGCAACGTTAGGAATAATGGCGTTTTGTTCGACTGTGAGGCGAATTTCGCCGTTACCATATACTTCTGCCAGTCTAGCTAGCTCAAACATCGGTTCAGCCGCTAATCTTCCCATGGGAACATGCATTCCAACATAGCTATAGCCTGTTTGTTTTTGAGGATGTACCCCCAAGTGGTCTTTTTTGTCTTGAGTAATTTCATCTTTAGGTGCAGCATCAGCCAACTTCATGCCCAATTCTTGTTCTAAAGCCTCGCGGAACTTTTCTACACCCCAAGTCTCAATCAGCCACATCAATCTAGCTTTTGGACGGCTGGCTCTCAATCCTTCTTTGCCACCATTTTCGGTATAAACGGTCAATACAGCGCGGGAAAGATCTACTACCGCTTCATCTTCGGCTGGCACCCATACCCCCAAAGGAATCGATTCTGCACAGCGTTGAGCTGATAAATAACCACCCACCAGAACATTAAAACCGAGAATTTCGTCTTGATAGGCAGGAACAAAAGCTAAATCGTTTAATTCCGCATGAATCGAATTGTCCCTTGCTCCCTCGATCGCAATGTTGAATTTGCGGGGTAAGTTACTAAAAGAATAGTTCCCCTCACCATTGTTGGTAATCATGTCCTGAACCTTTTGGTTCATTTCCCGTGTATCAATTAATTCGTCAGGATCAATACCCGCTACAGGAGATCCTGTGAGATTACGCACATTATCCATTCCTGATTGGATACTGGTTAGCCCTACCTCTTTAAATCTGGCAAAAATCTCGGGAATATCTTCCAGACGAATACCGCGCAATTGGATATTCTGGCGGGTAGTAATATCGGCTGTCCCCTCCTCTCCATAACGCTCGATCGCACTAGCCATAACCCGCATTTGCTCACTATTAACCACCCCGTTTGGCACACGCATTCGGAGCATAAACTTGCCTGGAGTGACAGGACGATAGAAAATCCCCAGCCATTTGAGACGAGTCTCCAAGTCTGCTTTGTCCACAGCTTCCCAACCTATCTGAGCAAAATGATCTAATTCGTTCTTTACATCTAAACCATCTTTTGCTGCTTTAACTTTCTCTACTTTATTAAGTTTAATTTTAGGATTGGCTTCAGTAGTCATAAAATTTTTATTGTTGGTGGCTACAAGCTTGGAACAGACAAGGAGTTAGCTATGTTATTCTTTGCTGTTGCACTTAATTTAACTCTTGATCTTAAGGTTATGAAGATTTCCTAAGCTAATTTGTATAATGCGTAACAAAACATAAAAGGGTATGTCCTTATCACATTGAATACATGTGTTTTTTGCATTGAATGTTTCTATAGATACA
>JBCCNG010000571.1:0-3256 GCA_039025955.1 Cyanobacteria bacterium P01_C01_bin.72
GGGCAAAGTTTCCCTCCCTGACGCGATAATAAGCACGATGTATTTTGCGGTTGAGAGTAAGCATTAAGGCAATCGCATGTTCCGCTACCGCGTAAGGAGAATAGGCAGGTACTCTGACTACCAAAATCCCCATCTCTGCCGCTGCCTCAAGATCGACATTGTTGTATCCCGCACAGCGTAGGGCAATTAGACTAACTCCCTGCTGCTGTAAAATTGTTAGGGTCTGACGATCCAGATGATCGTTAACAAACACACATACGGCTTCATACCCCCTGGCTAAACCTGCCGTTTGAGCATCTAAGGCTGGCTCAAAAAACTCAAGTTCATGGGCATATTCTTGATTAACCTGATCTAAAAACTGGCGATCATAAGGTTTCGCACTAAATACAGCAACTTTCATTCTTTAATTAGATGTTATTCCTGTAGACTGCTTTGCCATTTCCATGAAAGTATCATGGGTGCTGTGTGCCTCTTCCCCATGTTGGGGCTTTCTTTGCACAAAAGTACCATCAGGCTGCAACTCCCAGGCTTTACGATTGTCGGCTAGCATGACTCCCAGAATTTCCTGGAGATCTCGGAAAATCTCTGAACTTTCAATCGGGGCAACAGCTTCAACCCGACGGCTCAGATTTCGCGTCATCCAGTCGGCACTACCAATATAAATTTCTTCATTATCATCATTTTGGAAATAGAAAATGCGGGAATGTTCCAGAAAACGCCCAATAATACTAATCACTCGAATATTTTCGCTCATCCCTGTTATTCCTGGTCGCAAACAGCAAATTCCTCTGATAATCAAATCAATCTGCACCCCTGCTTGAGAAGCTTCATAAAGCGTCTGAATCACCTGCTGATCAACCAAAGAATTCATTTTGGCAACAATACGCCCTGTTTTTCCCTGACGGCAATTTTCTGCCTCACGATTGATCATCTCAATCATGCGATCTCGAAGACTTACTGGAGCAACTAATAATTTGCGATAGGATTTTTGCCGTGAATAACCAGTCAAATAATTAAATAAATCGGTTAAGTCTGCTCCCAAATCATCTCGACAGCTCAGTAGACCCAGATCGGTATAAATTTTGGCAGTTTTAGGATTATAGTTACCCGTCCCTATATGAACATAGCGGCGAATTTTTTCTTTTTCTTGGCGCACCACCAGGGTGATTTTCGTATGGGTCTTTAGCCCTGTGACACCATAAACTACGTGAACTCCAGACTTTTCTAATTTTCTTGCCCAAAGAATATTGTTTTCTTCATCAAAACGTGCCTTCAGCTCTACCAATGCCACCACCTGCTTATTGTTTTGAGCGGCGGCAATTAAAGCTTTAACGATGGGAGAATCTCCCGAGGTACGATACAAAGTCATTTTGATCGCCAAAACATGAGGATCGTATGCCGCTTCGGTGACAAAGCGCAGCACAGTATTGCTGAAAGAATGATAGGGATGATGTACCAGTAAGTCCCCATTCCGAATTACGTTGAAAAAATTGTCCCCTTCTGCTGTTACCTCTTCCTCCTTCTCCTGAAGCCAGCTAAGACGAGGGGGGAGTTCGGCATTCCAGGGCTTATCTTTAAGATCAGACAGTGGCAAAGACAAAAAAGACATGAGATCCCCCAGGCTGAGTAGACCATCAATATCGTAGACATCGTTTTCTTCTAGGGCTAGCTCGCGAACAATTGTGGAGCGCAACTCAGTAGGGATCGAGGCTTCTACTTCTAAGCGTACCGAAGAACCACCAATACGACGCTTTTGTAATTCTTTTTCGATCGCCAATAATAAATCATCTGCTTCATCTTCTTCCACCGAAAGATCGGCGTTGCGAGTCACCCGAAAAGCGTAGGACTCTAAAATATTCATTCCAGGAAACAAATACTCCAAATTGTGAGTCACAATCTGCTCCATCGGTATTCCCGTCCAAACTCCCGAATTACCACGGTGTCTTTGACGTAAATCTTCTGGCAGAGCGACAAAGCGGGGCAAAACCTTGGGGATCTTGACCCTAGCAAACAGTTCATGCTCAATGTGGGGATCTTTTAACACTACCGCCAGATTGAGGCTGAGATTAGAAATGTAGGGGAAAGGGTGGGAAGGATCTACTGCCAGAGGAGTGAGGACAGGAAAAATATAGTCTTCAAAATAGCTGTTGATAAACGTTCTTTGTTCCTGATTTAGATCCACATAGTTAAGGATGTGAATCCCCGACTTGGTTAATTCTTTTTTTAAAACTTTCTCAAAATGCTGATGTTGCTTCCGAAACATCGGTGTCAGAGTTTCCGTAATCTCTTCTAGCTGTTGCTGGGCAGTACGACCATCCGCAGATAGCTTACTCACCCCTGCTGCTACCTGCTTCTTTAAAGCGGCAATTCTCACCATAAAGAACTCATCTAGATTCGAGCTAAAAATTGCCATAAACTTAAGACGCTCCAACAGTGGCGTTCTCTCATCTAGTGCCTCGGCTAGTACTCGGCGATTAAACTCCAGCCAACTCAATTCTCGATTGAAATAATATTGAGGATCATTGAGGTCGATGGCATTGTTAACGGATTCAGTACTGGTCATTGTTTACTCGATTAACTATGAAATGGCGGGAACATCTGTGAATATTCTAGAAAATATTTCTCTTCTCAGATCTTGTTTGTGGCTGATGGGGCTACCTCTCTCAATTTATGGTAGTAAATCCTGTCTAAGAATTGATTAAGAAATATAGGCGTTGCACCATTAAAAGATGATTGCAGCAATTTACAACATATTTAATATTTGATTATTGATGATTAACTTAAGATTGCTTCGCTTGATGGGCAGACTAATTTGATATAATACATGCTCTAAAATACAAAAAATGTAGGAGCAAGTCATTTATACGCCTCCTTTAGCTCGTCTAATTGAACAGCTACAGCTTTTACCAGGAGTAGGTCCCAAAACTGCTCAAAGATTGGCGCTACATATAATAAAACGACCAGACCAAGAAGTACAGGCATTAGCCCAAGCCTTGGTTGCTGCCAAACAGAAAGTAGGACTTTGTAAAGTCTGTTTTCACCTTTCTGCCGAACCCGTCTGTTCGATCTGTAGTAATCCAAATCGCGATCGCTCTACCGTATGTGTTGTCGCTGATTCCCGTGATACGATCGCCCTAGAAAAAACTAGAGAATATCGCGGTCTGTATCATGTTTTGGGTGGCGTAATCTCGCCTATGGACGGTATTGGACCCGAACAACTCAATATTGAAGCACTGGTGCGCCGCATTACTAAAGA
>JBCCNG010000572.1:0-3245 GCA_039025955.1 Cyanobacteria bacterium P01_C01_bin.72
ATCAAATCTTGAAGTCTTAAAAGCTAAGACCAGACAAAAACTCCCGACCATTTTAACTGTTGCTTATCTGGGAGGATATCTTGAACATCGTCGTCAGACTCCCATTGGAATCCAAGTTCTTTGGCGTGGTTGGTTAAAATTACACGACCTTTGTGAAGGCTGCGAGCTTGCCCGAAACACTTAACGGGAAAAGTCAGGTATTTTAGCAAGGAAGAGTCAAATGAGCGAGAGCGAAAACGACCAGAACAGAATCCCCCGAGAGAAAAACTCATGAATAAGAAACAATGGGTAGGAATAGATGTCTGTCAAAAATATCTTGATATCTATGTACGTCCGTCAGGAAA
This sequence comes from Cyanobacteria bacterium P01_C01_bin.72, assembly GCA_039025955.1. Classification (GTDB taxonomy): domain Bacteria; phylum Cyanobacteriota; class Cyanobacteriia; order Cyanobacteriales; family Xenococcaceae; genus Waterburya. Next base: position 345 of record JBCCNG010000572.1, read on the forward strand.
ACTATTTCAAGTAACAAATGACAAAGTAGGAATAGGCTCGCTAGTTCAAACTCTCAAAAAGATTCAACCCGAATTAATCGTACTAGAAGGCAGCGCGTACGCGCAGACCGCCGCCAGGCGGCTAGGAAGCGAAAGCTTCTGCGGGGGGATGGAAATAGATGTAACAGTTAAATTAACCACAGCAGAATTAGCAGTAGCAGTAATTAACCCTCGACAAGCGCAGCGCGGACGCGCAGATCGTTGTCTCCTAAAGAGCGTTGATATTAACGAACACATTGAATGGTTGGAAAAGCGACTCCAAGAAATTGAATCTCAAATTCAGTCTGCGATCGCAGTGAACCCAGATTGGCAGCAGAAGATGGATTTATTAACCAGCGTGCCTGGAGTTGGAGAGGTAGTGGCTGTTACTTTGATTTCATCCTTGCCCGAATTAGGAACAATTTCACATATGCGGAGCGGTATCCTTTAGGACAAATCAATTTCTTACTTAGTCGGCGTGGCACCTCTCAATCGAGATAGTGGCAAGTTTCGGGGCAAGCGCAAAATTTGGGGTGGGCGAACTAAAGTTCATTGCTTTAGGACAAGCTTTTAATTTTCTTAAATGCCATGATGAAAAAGAATCAGCTTTAGGACTACTTAAGCGAAGTGGTACTAGCCATGGGATTCCTTCATAGCCGATAATTGTTTACAGTTCACTGTTTACTGCTAATTATGGTGCTTTTGTTACGAAAAATTGTCGAATTACGCTCCCGTCTCAAGATATATCGCCAGACAAGCCCAGGAATAATTGGTTTAGTAACGACAATGGGAGCATTGCACCAAGGACATCTAAGTTTGATCCAAAAAGCGATCGCCCAAAACGAACTGGTAGTAGTCAGTATTTTTGTCAATCCATTGCAGTTTGCACCAACCGAAGATTTGGGGAATTATCCCCGCCAGCTAGAGCAAGATTTGCAGCTTTGTGAGTCAGTAGGAGTAGATTGGGTTTTTGCGCCTACGCCAGAGGAAATGGATAGTCAGGGCGATACACAAGCCCTAAGTCAGACAACCAAGATAATTCCACCTCCAGAGATGACAGAGGTGTTGTGTGGCAAATATCGTCCCGATCACTTCACGGGAGTTTCTACTATAGTTAATAAGCTGTTAAATATTGTTCAGCCAGATCGAGCTTATTTTGGACAAAAAGATGCACAGCAGCTAGCAATAATTCTTCGTCTGGTTAATGATTTGAATATCCCCGTGGAGATTATTTCCTGTCCTATTGTTCGGGAAAAGTCAGGACTAGCATTAAGCTCCCGTAACCAGTACTTAAGCGAGTCAGAAAAAAAACAGGCGGCGTTAATATATCGCAGTTTGCAACATGCACAACAGGCTTTTATGCGAGGTGAAACGGATAGTAAAATTTTAGTTAGCTTAGTCCAAGAAACATTAAAGTCCGCACCAGAGGTTAAAATTCAGTATGTTGAGTTAGTCAATCCAACTAGTTTGCAACCGATCGCTCAAGTTAGAACTGGATTACTAGCGATCGCCGCTTATGTTGGTTCTACTCGTTTAATAGATAATATTGTGTTGCAAAAACGTCAGCCTACCATTGCCATAGATGGCCCTGCGGGTGCAGGAAAATCCACCGTCACCCGTTCTGTTGCCCATCAATTGGGTTTACTTTATTTAGATACGGGAGCAATGTACCGGGCTGTTACTTGGTTGGCGATGAATTCAGAAATTGCCGTTGATGATCAACAGGCGATCGCCAATTTACTCGAAGATTTAGACCTCAAATTAGCTTCTCCCCCCAGTATCGATTTACCCACTGTTGTCTATGTAAACGGAGAGGAAGTAACTACAGCTATTCGTACCCCCGAAGTTACCGCTAACGTATCGGCGATCGCGGCTCAAGCTGCGGTAAGAACCAAACTAGTTCAAATGCAGCAGCAATGGGGAGAATCAGGTGGTTTAATAGCTGAGGGGCGAGATATTGGCACAAACGTCTTTCCTGATGCCGAATTAAAGATATTTTTGACTGCCAGCCCCGCAGAACGAGCCAAAAGGAGAATGCAAGATCTGCAAGCTCAAGGTAGAGATGACATAAATTTACAGCAGCTAGAACAAGATATTAAAACAAGAGATGAACAGGATAGCAATCGGGCGATCGCTCCGTTGAAAAGAGCGGCTGATGCGATCGAGCTGGTTACAGACCATCTTACTATCGAAGAAGTGATAACTAAAATTGTTGGACTTTATAATCAAACAATTAGTTGACCCTTGAATTACAGTATTAGTAATAATGAACTAACTAAGATTATGGTCGCCTCTCCTCAAAATTCTTTTATCACACCAGAAGAGTATCTTCAGCTAGAAACAGCTAGCGATATTAAACATGAGTATATTGATGGCGAAGTCTATGACATGGCTGGAGCGACAGATACCCATGTAACTATTGCTCTTAACATGGCTGTTTTGCTCCGTGGTCATCTACGGGATTCGGATTGTCGAGTTTTTATTTCTGACATGAAGGTCAAAATTGAGCAAAAAAACCGCTTTTTTTACCCTGATGTGCTGGTAACTTGTGAAACTCAAGATCGGGAAAATAGCACTTTTAAGCAGTTTCCTAGTTTGATTATTGAAGTGCTGTCCGATTCCACTGAAGCATTTGATCGGGGAGATAAATTTGCCGACTATCAATTTTTACCTAGTTTGCAGGAATACGTGCTGATCAATACCAAGAGAGCTAGAATTGAATGTTTTCGTCGTACACCCGAAGGTTTGTGGCTACTGCAATTCTATGAACTAGAAGCTGAAAAATTTGAATTAACTAGCATTGAGTTTTCGGGCAAGATTGCCGACGTTTATGAACAGGTAGAGTTTGCAGCATAAGAAGATACTAATAATGCTAATGCGCCA
>JBCCNG010000573.1:0-3242 GCA_039025955.1 Cyanobacteria bacterium P01_C01_bin.72
ACGATATCCGAAGGTGTACCACAAGGGCATAACATATCCTTTAGGACTGGTAAGGCGCAGCCCCATTCGGGGCAGATCGCTCTTAGCGAGCTGGATGCGAAGCATCGCCCTTACGCGCTCTTAGCTTTTAAGAAAACTCAGAAAACCAAGTTTTTTAGCTGGACAATCAATAAAATCTCATCTTTAAAAAACGTATTCAAAGGATTTTAAGATTTTTTAATTCACATCAGGCGTATTAAATAAAGGAATATGGTCAATGCCCTGATTGATGCGTAGACTAGAAATAACCATGTCAAACTCAAGCCAGGTTTTCTAATCCATCACCATACAACCAAGGCTACCAGGAGAAAGCGATCGCTATTTCTGATAACTACAGCATGATGATTTTGCTAGTAAGTAGTACTATATCTAGTAGAAAAATGTATTCTGCCAAATCCCGCGGTTTTTATTTAGAACAGGTCTGATTTGCCATTATTACTATTCATCCCTCATTCTTTATTCCTTATCCCTACGAGCAGATACATTAGCTGGTTTTCATTAACGATGTTGTACGATCGCACTCTCTGCTTCTAACCAATCCAGCCCGCACTCAAAATTACAGTTAGAGTAACAAATCCAATTCCCAAACCCCAGGTAATACGGTTCAAGGCGTTTTCGGCGCTTTTAGTACTGGTAAACATCTGAGACTGTCCCCCAATTCCTCCCAAGCCGTCGCCTTTGGGACTATGCAACAGAATTAAAACAATAGTGAGAAAGGCGCAAGCTGTCCAAATTATCTGTACTATTTGATATGCGTTCATAATTAAAATCTAATATGACTTAATTTAACTTTAACAATTATTGTATGCTGCTAACCTAGCCAGGTTCAAGTTTTCCCATAGTGACAAACACAAAAAAGGAGCGAACATGATCACTCTTTTCTGATTTAGCACTCAATTGTTATCGTCTCAAGATGCAAAACTAATGACTAGCGCGAAATCTTGATTGGCGTACGATTTGGCTTGGTTTCGTAAGGTGTTGGCTCGATTAAAGACTTTCCTGTCATCTCTTTCGGCTGGGGAATCTGGAGAATTTCTAAGATTGTGGGGGCAACATCAGCCAAGCAACCATCCTGGCGCAGAGGAACATCTGTACCGTGTCCCACAATCTTTCTGGCTTCACCCTCAATCAAGATAAAAGGGACTGGATTAGTTGTATGAGCAGTCCACGGATTACCGTCTTGATCTTGCATATATTCTGCGTTACCGTGATCCGCCGTAATCAATAAAGTGCCACCTGCCTGATTGACGGTGTCAATTACCTTACCGATACAGCGATCAACAGTTTCGATCGCCTGTATTGCCGCTTCTAGGTTTCCTGTATGTCCTACCATATCAGGATTGGCATAGTTGACAATGATTAAAGAATAAACTCCTTTTTTTACCGCCTCACAGACAACATCTGTCACATCCTGAGCTGACATTTCGGGGGCGCGGTCATAAGTTGCAACCATCGGGCTTTGTACTAGCTCTCGATCTTCTCCTTCAAAGGGTAATTCTAAGCCACCATTGAAGAAGTAGGTAACATGAGGATACTTTTCTGTTTCAGCAGTGCGAAACTGGCGTAAACCCTGATTTGCCACTACCTCACCCAAAATATTAGTCAGATTTTGCGGTTTAAACACCACTTCAACAGGGGCATTGGGATCGTACTGGGTAAAGGTGGCAAAATTTAACTGCTCAATTTTATCTCGCTCGAAGCCATCAAAATTATCGTTAACAAAGGCATAGGTTAACTGTCTAGCCCGATCAGGTCGGAAATTAAAGAAAATGACCGCATCGCCTGCTTCTACTGCTCCAGAGGCAATTCTGGTGGGCAGGATAAATTCATCGGTGATATCGGAACTGTAAAAGGATTCTAATACTTCTGTTGCTGAACGAGGATCGATCTTTTTATTGCAGGTCATAACATCATAAGCCAGCTTAACGCGATCCCAACGGCGATCACGATCCATGGCATAATAACGTCCGCTAATGGTGACAATGCGACCAACTCCCGCTTTATCAATTCCATCCTGAATCTTGCTTAGGGCTTTGATACCTTCTGTAGTGTAGGTATCTCTACCGTCAGTAATAGCATGAATGCAAACGTCGGATATGCCATTTGACTTAGCTAGATGCAATAACCCAATTAAATGCTTGAGGTGAGAATGAACTCCGCCTTCTGAGCAAAGTCCCAGCAGATGCAGTTTCCCTCTTGCCGCTTTGACCTTATTGCAGGCATCAATTAGAACCTGATTTTCTAATATAGACCCGTCTTCGACCGCATCAGAAATCCTAACTAGCTCTTGAGGAACAACTCTGCCTGCACCCAAATTCAGATGTCCGACTTCCGAATTACCCATCTGACCATCTGGTAGACCTACTGCCTTACCCGATGTGTTAATCAACGTGTTGGGATATGCATATTGCAGGCTGGTAAATACTGGAGTTTTAGCTGCGGCAATAGCATTTGCCTCTGTTGACTCGCGATGACCCCAACCATCTAAGATAGCTAGCACCACTGGAGATACAGGCGCGTGAACCATAATCGTTACCCTATAATAATCACTGGCACATTGATAATAACATCGTGAACTACTTTAGTTCGACTGTATTTATCCTTAACTAACAATTATTGCCAGATTACTAATCATTAGTTTTGCCGACATCTACTTGAGCTAGAATTAGCAAGTTTTTGCTGTCTTTGAGCTATGATCTCATCTATTTCGGGTCTACCCGTAATCTTTAAACGCCAGTTTGCCCAAATTCCGTAGATTTTGTCGGCGATCGCTCCGAGAACAGGTACTTTAGTAATGCTGTAAACCCAGCCCATACCTAACTCTTCGTAAACTCGCCTGAAAACCTCCACATTTTTGATAACAGTGCCATCGGGCAAAATTCCATGAATAACTCCCATTGCCGTGGCGAAATCAATTCCACTGTTTGCTTGGGGATCGTAGTCAAGGCTAGCAATATCAACAAATTTGACAATACCTCTACCTGCATCTTTTTTAGTGAGAAAATTCACTTCTCTGACGCACAAGGTGCATTCTCCATCATATAAAAGCTTGATTTTCCAATTTAGTTTAACTGTTTGGCGATCGTCTGATTCTTTGGTAACAGAAGTCATGATTAAAAGTTAGCTTACTTAATCTTGTTTAATATCTTGTCTAAATACTGGAGTGTGAGTATTACTTTCTAACTGGCTTAGTAAACTTTGAG
>JBCCNG010000574.1:0-3239 GCA_039025955.1 Cyanobacteria bacterium P01_C01_bin.72
AAATGCCATTTTAACAGTTAGTACTTAGCAGTCAATGAGCATTTGGCATTTAGCATTTAGCATTTAGCATTTAGCATTTAACATTTAGCATTTAACATTTAGCATTTAACATTTAGCATTTAGCATTTGGCATTTAACAGAGAGATCTAAACAACAATCCAATTATTGTATTGTTTGAAACGTTATCTCAAACCATTGAACCGCTTCTAGTAAATCTATCTTGTGTAAAAATCTTGTGTAAAAAATGGACAAGATGGCAAGAGGTTAAATTACTCATTACCAGTTAAATTACTCATTACCAAATGTCCACCAGCTATCAACTATTAACCAAATAAAGCGCCGATCGCTTTACCCATGTTTTCGGGTTGCATAGCGGCGGTGGCGGCGGTAGGTTCGTAGCCGCAATGTACCATACAGTCTTGACACTGAGGATTGCCGCTTTCTCTGCCGTAGTTGCTCCACTCGGTTTTTTGAATTAGCTCTTGGTAGCTGTCATAATGTCCTTCATCTAGGAGATAACAGGGTTTTTGCCAGCCTAAAACACTGTAGCTAGGGCTACCCCAGGGAGTACAGTCAAAATCTTGATCGCCCATCAAGAATTCGAGAAAGAGGGGATTATGGTTGAAGTTCCAGCTTTTTTGACCAGATTTCCACGGGGACAAGATTTCTCTAAACAAGGCTTTAGTTTGCTCTCGCTGTAAGAAGTGATCTTGGTCGGGAGCTTTTTGATATCCATAACCAGGGGAAACCATCATACCATCGAGGTTTAGGGTATCTAAGAAATCAAAGAACTCCTGCATCTGTTGGGGATCTGCCTCCTCAAAGACAGTGGTGTTGGTAGTTACTCTAAATCCCCGTTGTTTGGCGGCTTTAATCGCGGCGATCGCTTTATCAAAAACCCCCTGGCGATCAACACACTTGTCATGCTGTTCTCGCAACCCGTCTAGATGAACGCTAAAAGTCAGGTAGGGAGAAGGTTTGAACTTACTTAAGCTTCTTTCGAGCAAGATGCCGTTGGTACAAAGATAAACAAACTTCTTGCGCTGGATCAATCCAGCGACGATTTCATCTATTTGTGGGTGCAGCAGCGGCTCTCCTCCTGGAATGGAAACTACTGGCGCACCACATTCTTCCACCGCTCGAAAGCACTGCTCTGGAGTTAAATTCTGCTTTAATACTGCCGTTGGATGCTGAATCTTGCCACAGCCAGAACAGGCTAAATTACAGCGAAATAAAGGCTCTAACATCAAAACTAAAGGAAAACGCTTACGTCCCAGAAGGCGTTGAGTAAATAAGTATTTACCTACTGTTATTGCTTGCTGAATTTGAACCGCCATGAATTATCTCCTGATACACACCGAGTGTCTTTCGGGTTATTGTAATACTCTTCTTGAAAATAATCAGGGATTGTAAATTCACAATTACAATGCTGGTATATACTCAGCTTAGTTTTAGTTGATCTATCATGGTTCTCAAAATTCGCGATCGCCTATCTTCACCAGGAGATATCTTTAACTGGGGAGAAAAAACCTATCTAATGGGAATTTTAAATGTTACCCCCGATAGTTTTAGTGATGGTGGCGAATTTGCTGATGTTAAAACAGCAATGACTCAAGCTAGGGAGATGATCAAAGCGGGAGTCGATATTATTGATATTGGTGGCGAATCAACTCGTCCTCATGCCGCACCCGTAAGTCAGGAGTTGGAGTTGCAGCGAGTCATCCCCGTAATTGAGCAGCTACGCCAGGAGAGTTCTATTCCGATCTCCATCGACACCACCAAAGCCACCGTAGCCGAAAAAGCGATCGCCGCTGGTGCAGATATTGTTAATGATATTTCTGGAGCAACCTTTGATCAGCAAATGTTGCCGCTGGTGGCAAAGCTAGACGTGCCAATTATTTTGATGCATATACGTGGCAATCCTCAAACTATGCAGTCTCTTACCGACTATCAGGATGTGGTAGCCGAAGTAAAAGAATTTTTAACTGCTCAGGTAAATAAAGCGATCGCCTGTGGTGTTGAACGGTCTAAAATCATTATTGATCCAGGTATTGGCTTTGCGAAAACCGCAGCACAAAGCCTAGAATTACTCCAACGCCTCAGTGAGCTACAAAGCCTGTCTTTACCAATATTAGCGGGTGTATCTCGCAAAAGCTTCATGAGTCCGATTTTGCAGCAAAACGACCCTAAAAAGCGTATCTGGGGTACTGCTGCCGCTTGTTACGGCGCGATCGCCAGAGGCGCAGATATTCTGCGAGTTCATGATGTGGCTCAGATGTATGATGTTTGTCGTGTAGCAGATGCGATCGAACGCCAATGATTAGTGATTATTTGATGAAGAAATAAGAACTAAAGAGTAAAGAGTACAAAGTAAGGAGTTATGTCTGCTTTTCGGGAGACATGACCATGACGATTCTGATGCCATGGCTTAAATTATTTATTATCTAGTCATTTCCTTACAAGTTTGGGAATTATATTAGTACAGTTTCTATCGGAATCTACATTATCCTCACAAGGATATGTCTAATTGCTGGCTCATTTATATCTCTATTTTTTATGTCTTTCGCGATTAAACAGGGACTTTTTAAGCTCAATATTACTGACCATCACGCTATCCTGGGAGTATCATTGGATGCTGATGCCAAGCAAATTCGTCTGCAATATTTAAAAATAGCCCAAAAGCTTCATCCCGATAAGTGTCGCTCTGAGCCTGCTAAAGCCAAAACAGCAGGGCAGATTTTATCAAAATTGGTCAATCCTGCTTATGAACAACTATCGCGAAAAAGCGGCTATGCTGAACATCAGTTAGTGTTAACTCAGATTGGCAAGAGACTAGCAGAAAATAAGAGCAAGATTAACATTAAAAACAAATTTGCTCAAGAGTTATTAAAAACGGCTGGCAGCGTCGAATTAATCTATCCCAAACTATTAAAAAAGCTAAATACAGACATATACCAAAACCTGGCGCAATCAGGAGAGTTGATTGAAGCCCTCAGTGAGCTTAATTTAGTATATCTGATGTTAAAAAGCGATCGCGGCATTAATCGCAGTCAGATAAAACCGAAAACCGCCAAACCAAAACCTAGTCAGAAAACTAGGGTTCAAGATAAAGCTACGGTAAGTCAAGCCCCAGCAGCGCCTAAAACCAGCTCGAAAGCACCACCCCCAGCAGAAGAACCAACTACCGATTCGAGAGTTAACGCCTTTGTTAATCGCGCTCAACAGTATATTTCTAAGGC
>JBCCNG010000575.1:0-3224 GCA_039025955.1 Cyanobacteria bacterium P01_C01_bin.72
GTACCTTTCTCACAGGGTTAGGTACTGCTTTAGCTTTGCTGTTTGGTACAGAAAGAGGAGTTGGAATCATGATAGAAAAAGATTTAGAAGCCAAAAAACTACCCAAAGACCAAAAATTGCTCGATGTAATTGTAATTGGCGGTAGCTTTGCAGGTTTGTCTGCTGCTTTACAAATCGCTCGTACTCGACGACAAGTATTTGTTATTGATGGGGGAAATCCGAGAAATCGCTTTGCATCTCACACTCACGGATTTCTCGGACAAGATGGTCAGGAAATTACTCAAACAATTCAAACTGCTCGCAAGCAATTATTGGAATATCCAACAGCACACTTTGTTGAAGGAAAAGCAATACATGCAGAACGTCATGACGATGATTTATTTTCAATAGTTTTAAATTCAGAAAGAACATTTCAAAGCAGGCGTATTATTTTAGCAACGGGCGTTAGCGATCGCTTGCCAGAGATTCCAGGTTTAACGGAGCGTTGGGGAAAAACCGTTAATCAGTGTCCTTATTGTCACGGTTACGAACTAGCGGGTGGAACTTGGGGCGTACTTTATACGGGAGAAGCATCGCTACATCAGGCAAAATTGATGCAAGATTGGAGCGATAAAGTGATATTTTTCTCTAACGGATCGGATGGAATCGGCGATCGCGCTAGCCTAATATCTAATAAGATAACTATAAGAAGATGAACCTATTGTAGCAATTGAAGGAAAAGACACGAGTGTTTGCAATATCAGACTGCAAAACCAAAAAGTTATACCGTTAAAAGCTTTATTTTTAATTACTCATTCGGCGATCGACAACCCAATAGTTACACAACTTGGATGCGAACTAGAAGATGCGCCATTTGGTCAGATGATTAAAACCAATAATTTGAAAGAAACCACCGTCAAAGGTGTATTTGCTGCTGGCGATGTAGCTCGTCCGATTCACAATGCAACCTGGGCTGCTAGCGATGGTGTATCGGCAGGGGTTTTTGCTCATCAGTCTTTGGTAGTAGGTATCAATCCTTATCTGGATTAGGCAGTGAGTACTGGCTGTAATAATTTGCGAATAAGTCTCCTCGCGATCGCTTTTTCCCGTTACAGATTTAGAAAAGTTATTTTTTAAGCGGGTTGAGTTACTGAAGGAGATCGCTAAACCTTTAATTTATGTCTACTAAAATTAAGTCAGAAGATATCATCGTTCATTTCAAATTAACCTTTAGAGACTGATGTAAACCAAAAAGAACACCTTGAGGATCGCGACAAGAACAAAAACTGCCAAAGCCAGGCTCATCATTTCTCGGTTGCTTTATTTTGCCTCCAAGTTCTCTGACTCTTTCGATTGCTATATCTAGATCACTGGTATTGTCAGGTTAACAGAATCAGGCATGAGAAAATAGAGAGATGAATAAAAATCGATTAAAGCAACTATATTGTCATTGTCAGGGTTGCAGTGAAAAAATAACCAACCAGAGAATTTCTAGCTAGCTATTTGCTCACTGTTTAATGTTCAATGTTCAATGAACAGTTTCGTGTTTGAGTTCTTTAAATTTACCTAAGAGACGATCTGCCCAGTATTTCACATCGTAGGTAGTGACAGTTTGGTACATTTTGCTCATCCGCTCTTTTTGCTCATCTTTAGACATTACTAAAGCTTCTTCGATCGCTCGATCCATTCCTACTAGAGAATAAGGATTAGTCAAAACAGCTTCGGGTAATTCCACCGCAGCACCGACAAACTCAGACAGTACTAGAACCCCATCTTGTCCTTCATGAGCCACAACATACTCTTTAGCTACCAGATTTAAACCATCTCTCAAAGGAGTAGTCCAGCAGATATCAGCCGCCTTATAATAGGCCATTAAGTGAGTCATCGGTATGGGCTGGGTGAACAACCTGACGGGCATCCAATCTAGCTTGGCAAAACGACCGTTAATCTGACCTACTAGCTGCTCAATTGTACTCTGTGCTTCATCATAGACCCGCATCCCTGCCGCTGGCTGTACACAGCACATAACAAAACTTACTTTTTTATGCAGATCGGGGCGACGTTCTAACAAACGACCATAAGCAGCTAGCTTTTCTTCATTTCCTTTGACATAGTCGATTCTTCCTGCCGCGATGATCAGCTTTTTGTCGCCAATCTCTTCTTTTAGCTGTTCCAGCCGATCTTCCGTTTCTTGTTTGGCGAGGACAGACTGAATAAACTGGGGATTAGTGCCAACAGGAAAAGCATCAATATTGACAATTTGCTCTTTGTAGCTTAGCTGAGTGGTCATTTCAGGTTCGGCTAAGGCAATTCCTACAGGAGTCATATGTCCTTCTACCGCTTCCTGCTTAATAACTTTGACGGGTTTTAAGCTACGGGCAACGTTGACAAAATTCTCCGAGTATCGGGGAACATGAAAACCGACAATATCACAAGCAAGCAGGCTTTCAACGATCGCATCACGCCAAGGCAAAATATTAAATATATCGACTGAAGGAAAAGGCGTATGGTGGAAAAAGGCAATGCGAGCATTTGGTTTTAGCTCTCGAATATACTGGGGTGCTAGCCACAGATTATAATCATGAATCCAGATTAAGGCATCCTCTGCTGCTTCTTCGCAGGCGGCGACAGCAAATAAACGATTAATATTCTTAAAATTCTCCCACTCCGCTGTTTCGGAAGTGAAATGATAAGGGAAAGAATGAAGAATAGGCCAAAAAGCCTCTTTGGAAGTGATGTAGTAAAACTGCTTGACTTGCTCATCCGCTAAAGGAATTCGCCGTACATTATAGTTGGCTTCTCCCTCAATATTGACCCGTTCTTCAAAGCTGTCTTTTTGGGCTTCACTCACCTGTTTCCAAGCAATCCAAGTACCCTGATTGACATCGGCAAAAAAGCTCTTAAGGGTGGGAACGATACCGTTAGGACTTTTCTTTGGCACATAATGGATTTTGCCATCTTTGATTATTTCGTCATGGGGTTCACGATGGTAGAGGATAACTAAAGATGATTTCATAATTTTTAATTGATTAGCTATTTAATTGCCAGATTGTTCTGTTATGAATGATGTAATATTCAATGAGATTTCTCTGCTGTCATGAGACTTGTTCAGATCTCAATCTATATTAAAAGAAAGATGATTTTTTAATGGTTCAATAAATTGGGTTTAATTAAAGCTTATGTAGCATTAAATCAGTAAAATTAGATTATGTTCAGTATGTTTTCAGAACGCTCAAATCTAATCA
>JBCCNG010000576.1:0-3224 GCA_039025955.1 Cyanobacteria bacterium P01_C01_bin.72
AGCTATTCCAGTTGCCAGGATGGTCAGCTCAACGCCAAGAACATTTGAACCTACTGGCTCTCAATCTAGCCTCGGCAGAATTTTTACCTCCTGAAAGAGAAGTCTTTGCCCTAGAAACCAAATTCTCGATGTCATGGCATGGTTTACAGGTCAGGGGGCAGATAGACAGAATTGATCTTACTGAAGCAGGTTTAAGCATCATCGACTACAAAACTAGTAGCACAACTCTTGCGGGGGTAAAAGATGCTACGGGAAAAGCTAAACTCGATATCCAACTGGCAGTATATCAAGATGCGATCGCCCAGCAATATCCCGCTCAAGCGATCGATTCCGCAGCCTACTATTCCCTTACCAAACAAAAAACCATCGGTCGTCCCCAAAAAGAGTCTCAAGAGCTTGCTGCATTTGCCGAACGAGTCAAAGCCCATCTACAACAGGGAGATTATCCCGTTGTCCCAGATCGGGAGCAAAAAGCCTGTCGCTACTGCGATTTCGATCTAGTTTGTCGCCAGGGCGATCGTCTGAGTCGCAAGATTAAGGATGAGGGTTCAAAACCTCAAGCAAATTCTAAATCCGCACCCTCTTGAGTAGCAAAGCAGTAGCAGCCACCGCTAGGACTAAAAGTAAAAAAGTAACCACGACTAAAGCCGCACCGTAGCCAAAATCTAAGTAACGCATCACCGTTGAGTAAATATAGATTGAGACAGTTTCCGTTGACCCCGCTGGTCCCCCTCCCGTCATTACCTGCACTAAATCAAATACCCCAAAAGACTGAGCAAAGCGGAACAAAAGGGCAATCAAAATTTGCGGCATCAATAAGGGTAAAGTGATTTGGCGAAAGCTTTGCCAAGGACTAGCACCATCTAGTCGATGAGCCTCATAGAGATCTTCGGAAATTGACTGTAACCCTGCTAAGAGGATGATGCTGATAAAAGGAGTAGTTTTCCAAACGTCAGCGACAATCAGGGCAATCATGGCTAAAGTTGGTGTTCCGAGCCAGTTAATCCCCGTCTCAATCAAACCCAGTCTCAGCAAAAGATCATTTACTACTCCATACTGATCGTTAAAGATCCATGCCCAGGCTAACCCCATCACTGCCGTTGGTAATGCCCAAGGAATAATCGCGGTGGTTCTGACGATTCCCCGTCCAAAAAAGGATTTGTTGAGGACTAAAGCCACTCCTAAACCGAGCAGCAGCTCTAAAAACACGCTGGCGATTGTAAAAACCGAAGTATTCCAGAGACTTTGCCAAAATCTGCCGTCACCGATCATCCTTTGATAGTTGCTCAAGCCGCTAAAAACTGGCTGTAATTGCGTTCCTAAATTCTCCGTAAACCAACTCAACCAAAATGCTCTGGCAATGGGATAGATGAAGACTAAACCCAATACTAATAGGGCAGGAATCAACATGATCCAGCCCGTCAATTTTTCCTGCTTACTACCAAATGTCATGTTACACGTCTGATGTGGATTATTATTTGTTAGAGTTTGTTTGCATATAGCTTTTAGCTTCGCGATGCGATAGCATCGCCAGTCGTGCGAAGCCTCTGGCTTCTAGCCTCCTCTAAGGAAGCGGTCTGCGCCGATAGGCGCTGCGACGACGATCTGCACATTCGTGCTGCGCTTTTAGCCTTTAGCCATCATGACCCCATGTGGAAGTTGACTTTTTACTGCAATAAATTTCTAGTTTCACTGGCAGCAGTTTGCATTGCTGCTTGGGAAGTCATTTTGCCTGTAATCGCGGCACTCAAATAACGCTGAAGAATGTCTGAGGCTTGAGCATATTGGGAAATGGGGGGGCGGAGAGCGGAACTTTGAACTACACCTAACAATTGAGGATAATAGCTATATTTAGCGACAATTTCGGGGTCGTTAAAGAGGTTAATTCTGCTCGGTACAAAGCCTGTCTCTAAGATAAATTCCCGCTGAGATGTTTCACTACTAAGGAATTCTAATACCTGCCAAGCTTCATCAGGATGTTTGCTGCTGCTAGCAATACCTAAACCCCAACCGCCTAAAGTAGCACCGCTAGACTGTCCCGTAGCATGAACCATGGGCTTGATTCGATATTTTCCCGCAATATCTGACTCCGCCGCCAAGCTGTAGACATAAGGCCAATTGCGTAAAAAAGCGGCTTTGCCATTCTGAAACAGAAGTCGAGTTTCCTCTTCGGCGTAGGTGGTAACTCCTGGGGGAGATACCTTAATAGCGATCGCTTTGCTTAAGAAATCCACGGCAGCGATCGCTTCTGGCTGGTCTAAGCCGACTTCTAGAGTGTCGGGATTGACCCAGTAAGCACCACTTCCCTGCAAAATCTCGACAAACATAGCTGCCAAGCCTTCATATTGTTTTCCTTGCCAGACATAGCCCCACTCAGTTAGACCTTGCTGCTGAAGCTCTTGGGAAATTGTCAGTAATTCTTCAAAGGTTTCTGGTGGCTCTTGATACCCTGCTTGTTCTAGCAAATCCTGACGATAATAAAGCATTCCCGCATCAGAACGAAAGGGTAAACGGTAGAGCTGATCTTGATACATGCCCCCTGCAATATCTCCCGCTAGGTACTTCTGCACCTCTTGGGAGTCAAGGCGATCGCTGATGTCTCTGAGCCAGCCAGCAGCGGCAAACTTGGGAGTCCAGACAATATCCATATAAATCACGTCATAGGGAGAATTACCCAACAAAAAAGAGGAAGTGTAGAGATCTTCTACCTGATTACTATCGCTGGGAGCTTCCACAATTTGAAATTCGATGTCTGAATGCTGCTGATTAAACTTCTGCACTAGAGGCTGGAGTTGCTGTGCTTCATCAGCTCTAACCAGAGTTTTGATAATAGTTGGCTGCTGTGTCCAAGCAGGATAGATGATGGAGATCGTTATACCCAAAGCTAGTAAACAAGCTAACCAACGATTAAAGCGCCATAACTGACGACCAAGAAGATTAAAGTAATTAAATTGCCGTTTTGTCTCTTTGGCTCGGGGACTAAACATTATTAATATTTGTTATTTTGATATTTGTTCTAATATTTGATTTTTATTTGCTAAATCAAGCAAAAGCATTAACCAGTTGAACGAGGGCAGATACTCAAGACTCAAGCTTACTTTATAACGAAGCCGACCTGAGAAGGAAAGATTAGCGACGACCAACTAAGTGTAAGTACTCAAAAAAAATGACGAGCGCCAAATATCAGTATTTTTACGAATGTATTTATTGCTCAACGACGATAA
>JBCCNG010000577.1:0-3212 GCA_039025955.1 Cyanobacteria bacterium P01_C01_bin.72
CTAAAGCATACCGCTTCGCATATCCTTTAGGATAGGACGCGCTCCACTTTTGAGATATTCTCGGAAATTCAGACTTAATATAGCGATCGCCTGTAAGTCAAATTTATTCTATATATTAATGATACGCCCTAGTCATTGATCTTGAATTTACTACTTGCTACTCATAAAGCCCTGGAAGCAAAAAGTTCTAAAGACGCGGCGACATACTGATGAGTGTCGTAGCGGTGAATAATATTGGAGGTGGTATATAAGATTACTACAGAAGCAAAGACAATCATAAATGAGGGGAAAACTAAGCCCAGAGTAAAACAAAATCGAGGTTATATGACTCTAGTTTGCTAAGAGGATTACGCAAAATAGCTAATCTTCCAGCCACAGGAGAGAGTATGAAATAGAAGCGGCTATGGTCGAACCTGTTTCCATCCGACAGTCTTGCTTCCCAAGCGAAAAATCATCGAGTTTGCCAAACCTAGTTCGGCGATCGCCTGAGATAAACAACGGGCTTGTTCTTGGTCTACACTAAATAGGTGAGGACAATTAGCAAAATCAAAACATAAAACTGTAGAACGACCCCAGGGTTCACGAGATATTGTGCTGTCTTGGGGCAAAAAACTAACCAAAGAACGAAACCTCGCCAAAGCAGCCTGCTCAAAATCAGCGCTGGTACATCCAAGCGGGTTCATAATCTAGACTCCTGTATTCTGCTTAAAATAAATCTCAGATCGAGGCAATTGAAAAAGAGACAGTACTCTCTGATTTACAAGTCTCTAATAATTGGGAGCAACAACGACAATATTATAATGAGGAATAATCTTATCGCTCAAACTTATGCTGATGGATAAACAACTCTATCCCTCTTCCAACAACTGTTTAGTAGATGATTACTACTTTTACTCTCTCTAGATTAGCACCTAGCTTTTAGCCTGTGTTGCCTGCCATCTTATCCTTAATAAAAATTTCCAATCTTATTGCTTATTCTTCTAAGTCCGACAAGTTTCTTTTCTTGGCTGACTAGCGATTATGGAGATCAAGAAGAAATTAAAACCAACCAACTATTACGTTTATTTAACCAGCCAGAATTATTGCTAAAATTGTGAATCCACAACCTAACCTGAACCACCCACCTAAAACGCTAGATCTTAATGACATCAATCAAAATAGTGAGGTGGTTAATCAATTACCTAGCGATCTGGATAATTTTGCCTTAGAGAATGCTCTGGCTCAACA
This sequence comes from Cyanobacteria bacterium P01_C01_bin.72, assembly GCA_039025955.1. Taxonomy (GTDB): domain Bacteria; phylum Cyanobacteriota; class Cyanobacteriia; order Cyanobacteriales; family Xenococcaceae; genus Waterburya. Next base: position 1,228 of record JBCCNG010000577.1, read on the forward strand.
AGATTTCAATCTCCTAGAGCATGTTCCTTACAGGTATCAATACACACCACAAAAGGCACTGTATATTGTTGAACTAAACAACGAGTTTAATTTTTTAGATTATGCCGTTGAAGAATTTGATCCTAAACCTGTTCCGATTCAAAACAGTAGTTTAGTTAAATCTACTCGGCTAAAAGAGGCACAGCTAGATTTAACTACTAAAGGAAATCTATCCTCCAAAACAAAATTAGCTTCATTTTTGAGCAAAAGAGGTCTGCCTTTAGGAGTTGCCCTAGGGATTATGTTGTCCTTTGGTCTGAGTCGCATATTCGCACCCCAAACTGCTACTGACAGCAATAGCAAATCAGCATTGATCGAAGAGTCAATTGCTCCTGCTCAAACAGTAACGGTAACGGAAGTAACGACAACAAATATTGACAGCACTTTAAAAGTTTCGGGAACGGTTCAAGCTTTTGAGCGAACTCCTGTGATGTCTCAAGCAGCAGGACTACAGATTACAGATGTGCTAGTAGAGCGAGGAGATTATGTTGAACAAGGGCAAACTCTGGCTCGTTTGAATAATAGTGTTTTAACTGCCGAGAAATTGCAGGCGAAAGGAGCGGTAAATCAAGCCAAAGCAAGTCTAAGTGAGCTACAGGCTGGCAGTCGTCGAGAAGAAGTAGCCCAGGCAGAATCACGAGTTGCCAATGCTCAATCGGCGATCGCCCAAGCTGAATCCGATCTGGAGTTAGTCCAAAAAAGAGTTGAACGCAATACCTCTCTCCAGGCGGATGGAGCAATTAGTCGCGATCAGCTAGATGAAATTCTCACCCAAGCAAGGGTAGCAGAATCAGCTCTAGCAGGAGCTAAGGCAGACCTCAACGAAGAACAACAAGCATTAGCCCAATTAAAAGCGGGTTCTCGCCCCCAAACCATCGCTCAAGCCCAAGCAGAATTAGCCCAGGCTCAAGGCAGACTCCAGGCGGTGACGGCACAGCTAGCGGATACGACGATTGTTGCCCCTCGTGGAGGTCTAATTGCTTCTCGTGGAGCACGGGTAGGACAAATTACTTCTACTTCGGAAATGCTTTTTTCGATCATTCAGGATGGTCGTTTGGAGTTGCGGCTACAGGTGCCAGAAACCCTAATTGCCAAAGTTGAGCCTGGTCAGTCGGTAAGGGTTACTTCCAATAATAATCAAGATCTACGGCTGACAGGTAAGGTCAGGAAAGTCGATCCTCTAATCGATGATAGCTCTCGTCAAGCACTCGTTTATGTTGATTTACCAGGAACAACCAATCTCAGGCCTGGTATGTTTTTACAAGCCACTATCAGCACCGATACCAATCAAGGACAGGCTGTTCCCATTGAAGCACTGTTGCCGCAGTCAGGAAATAGAGCGATCGCTTTTGTGGTGCAGTCAGACAATACCGTTAAGGCGCAAAATGTGATCATGGGGGAAATTTTACCCGAACAGAAAGTAGAGGTAGTCGATGGGTTAGAGCCAGGAGAGCGCATTGTCTTGAAAGGTGCAGCCTATTTAAAAGATGGAGATCGGATAGCGATCGCTAACTAATAAACATTGAACATTAAACATTGAGCATTGAACATTAAACATTGAGCATTGATTAATCAGCAATCGAGGTTAAGACTTTTTACTCAAACTTTTTTACTTAAATTGTTTGTGTGCTTGATCAATGCCGCTTCAACTTGAGGCGGTAGCTGGCGCATAATCTTGCCTTTCTCTCGATCAATTCCCACTAGTACTACTGTTCCAGTGAGAAAAATTTCTTGGCGATCGCAAGATTGGATTTCGTAGTCCCAGTTAATCCGTACCCCCTTACTTTCTACCAGGCGGGCTTTAACAAAAGCCGATACTCCCAGGCGAATTGGCAAATGATAGCGCAATGAAAGCTCAACAACGGGTAAGTCGCAGCCCATGGATACGAGGTCGGCAAACTCTATGCCAATGGAGCGCAAATATTCTACCCTTGCTTCCTCCATCC
>JBCCNG010000578.1:0-3206 GCA_039025955.1 Cyanobacteria bacterium P01_C01_bin.72
CGATGACCCCGCTTAACTAAAGCCTGGGCTAATTTATCTCCCATGCCGTATAGCACCTGCATTTCAAAGCGTCGCGGGGGAATTTTGAGGGTTTCAGCGATCGCACATGCCAATGCCTGGGAACGGACATTATGACTACCAATTGCCGCATAAAGATATTCGTGATTCTCTAATAGCAGTTGGGTCATCCGTTCAAAATTGAGATCAGTTGCCGCCTTTTGGTTATATACAGGCTGTGACCAGTGATTTTGCAGCGCCTTGATCGTTTCTTGATCCCAATATGCCCCTTTAACCAGCCTCACAGTTATCGGATTGCCCCGTTCCTTTGCCCACTCAATGATATCTACTAAATCTTCATAAGAGTCTCGCAGATAAGCCTGGAGAGTAATACCTAAATCGGTGCGGCTACGAAACTCATCTTCCAGCAGCAGCTCTTTGAGAATCTGGAGGGTTAAATCCTTGTAGCGATATTGCTCCATGTCAAAATGGATCGCTGATCCCAGCTCATCAGCCTTACGCAATAAAGTTCTCAGGCGATCGCATACTTTGGCTTTACTGCCCACAGGATTGAGGGGGTCAAACTGGGAATAAAATGCCGTTAGCTTAACCGATACCTGGACAGGGGCTATTTCTACTCCCCCCGCCAAATCGATGCCCTCCTGTCTCTTCCAGCTTTGAGCCTTCTGGGTTAGCTGCTCAATTAAATTAAGGTAGCTTTGCAGATAGTTTTCAGCTTCCGCTTCCGTAATTACTGCTTCTCCCAAGAGATCGATCGTGTAGGTCATGCCCGATTTTCGCAGCCGTTCAATCGTCTTGATTACCTCAGTGATATTTTCTCCCGCAATATACTTATAAGCTAAGGTTTCTACCGCTTTAGTGATGGTGGCGGCGGCGGTTTGGGCAGGAAAAGAATTAGGATCGCTGAAGTTAATCATGCCCTTTAAGGCACTGGGTAGCTCTACTGCTTCCGCACTCATATACTGCTGAAAATGATTGGCAATTTCCTCTTTACTTTGCAGAGCGGGAATCGCATCAATAAAGCGGAACATCTGTACCCGTAAGCCAGGATTTGCCATTGTCCATTCCAAAACCTTATCGTCCCAGCGCATTTGCTCCCGCAGACGATTGAAGATGTTGTCCTTGGCTCTGGTACTTTTAATCAAATCTTCGGCAATAGACTGAGTTGAAACTTCGTAACGACGATCCAGTTTAAAAAGATCGGCTTGAACTACCACAGTATAAATACTCCTTAATTGAGATTATGAGTTGAGATTATGCAAAAAATGGACGCTGACCAAATTCATTTGGCGATCGCCAATGCCAGACGATTTTGAGACATGTTGCAGATCACACCGCCGATTGTGATCACAATACTCGGCTTCTTAAAAGTTTAGTAATGTTTTCCGCTTGCCCCAGCAAGTATCAGGATAGGATCATATGAGGAACAATGCTAATGATTAACATCTTTCTGAAGATAGATTGATCTTTCTTGAGGTTGGTTTGGGGGAAAACTGGATGATTTCTAAAGCGACGGAAACTATCGAACAACAGGCAAATCGTCTTCTGTCAGAATCAGTGATTTACTATCAGCAGAAGCCGATTGGAGCAGTAGCCGCCACAGACTCGGAAAGAGATGCGCTCAACTATGATCAGTGCTTTATTCGCGATTTTATTCCTGCTGCCTTAGTTTTTCTGATCCAGGGTAAAACAGACATTGTTTATAACTTCTTGATGGAAACTGTAATTCTCCAAAAACAGGAGCGGCGAGTTGACTGTTATCAAGCCCCCACTGGTTTAATGCCCGCTAGCTTTAAGGTGGAGTCTCCCGCAAGCGGGCAGTATCTCCATGCGGATTTCGGCGATAAGGCAATTGGACGAGTTACGCCCATCGATTCTTGTCTCTGGTGGATTATTTTGCTCAGAGCCTATGTTAAGACAACAGGAGATTTGGCTCTGGCTCAGAGCGATAGCTTTCAGGAGGCCTTGATCTTTATTCTGGAGATTTGTTTGGGGCCACAGTTTGAGATGACTCCCACTCTTTTAGTCCCCGATGGTGCTTGCATGATTGACCGTCCCATGGGACTCAGCGGACACCCTCTAGAAATTCAGTCTTTATTTTACCTCGCTCTGCGAGCGGCGCGGGAAATGCTGCTGCACAATAGTGAAGGAGAAGCGTTAATCAATCAGATCAATAATCGCTTAGGTAGCTTGCTTTATCATCTACGCAGCTACTATTGGTTAGACCTTAAAAAGCTCAACGAGATTCATCGTTACCAGTCTGAACAGTTTGGTGAATCCGTGGTCAACAAATTTAATATTTACCCCGAATCGATTCCCCACTGGCTGACAGAATGGATGCCTGACACTGGTGGCTATTTAGCGGGTAATTTAGGGCCAGGAAAAATGGACTTTCGCTTTTTCTCTTTGGGTAATTTGGTGGCAATTATGGGTTCATTGACGACTCAGCAGCAGTCTCAAGATATTTTGACTTTAATTGAACAACGCTGGTCTGATTTAGTCAGCCAAATGCCTCTGAAACTATGTTATCCCGCGATCTCTGGAATCCACTGGCGAATTATTACTGGTTGTGATCCCAAGAATACTCCCTGGTCTTATCACAACGGCGGTAGTTGGCCCGTACTTTTGTGGCTGATGATGGCTGCATGTCAAAAAATGGGTCGCGAAGATTTAGCCGAGCGGGCTATGGCGATCGCCGAATTAAAGCTGATGCAGGATGATTGGCCCGAATATTATGACGGCAAGCATGGTCGTTTGATTGGTAAATCCTCACGCAAGTTCCAAACCTGGACGATTGCGGGCTGGTTACTCGCCAAGCTGCTACGAGAGAATCCTCACTGTCTAGACTTTGTGTGCTTTGAAGAAGATACTGAGGCGATCGCCTGTATGATTTAACGTCGCTTTGCTCCCAAAAAGGTGCAGCTTATCAGTTGAACCGACATTCCGCAGTTAAATTGAAAGTTGATGGTATTTTTTAAAATATGAAACAATCTACAGCAGAAATTTAAGTAAAAGACCTAAACCACTATGGGATTATTGCAGGAATCATTGATGAGATCGGACTGGTAGAAAAAATCAATGAGCTAGTCGGGACACATCATCGTCAGAAAGTAACTCCTGGTGTAGCAGTTAAAGCAATGATTATTAATGGTCTAGGAATGTTGAGCGCACCATTATATTTATTTGAG
>JBCCNG010000579.1:0-3205 GCA_039025955.1 Cyanobacteria bacterium P01_C01_bin.72
ACTATAGATTATAGTAAATTACTATTTGGTTTTTTATTGATTTCAGTCTATCTGGTTTTTTCAGCAAAAGCTAACCAAAATCATGGATTTTAAGACGTATTATTTTATTTAATTGATAAGCTTGAATTATGACATAGCCTCAAGCTATATTTAAATATGATTAATAATCAATTGATTTCGCAGAAAAATGAAGGGAGTGGCTTCGCGCAGAAACTCCCTCTGGAGATGGTTTTCATGGAAACACAAAGTTCTGGCGACCGCGCGATCGCCAGCATAAACAGTCCGCCCTCAGTCTGTGGATAGATTTCTTTCGTCTTATTTTGTATAGATTAATAAATGCTTGTTATAACTACTACTACTAAAAAGTCTGAACTGCTGGTTTCAAACTAGACGCGGTTTAACTATTCCCTGATTTTTTCTTGGGTATGGGACGGGCTGTCGCACCTGTTCTTTTAGGACGATCCGATTTTAGCTGAATCTTTTTGGGATCTTTCTTAAATTTAGGCTTGCGTTTCTGAGCAAAACCGAGGTCTGTTCCCTCTTCAATTACCAGATCTTCACCTTGTAAACGAACCTTGAGATCCCAAAAGCGGCGTAAAGGCTTATCTCCGAGAACTCCCTTGAGCTTGAGCTTAAAGAACTTGGGTTTATCTCCCTCTTTACGGGGAAACTGTTTCACTTTGACGATGATGACTTCATCTTCTGTAGAGTAGAAAATAACTTCACCACGAATTGAAAAGTAGCCATGTTCTGATTCTTTGCCTGATTCTTCGATTTCTTCTTCGCCCTGGTTTAAAGTTTCAGGTTCCCAAACACCAACAATTTGAGCATGAAGACGATCTTCCTGCATTTTGGTTCGGGGATAAACTACCCACAGATGCTCTTGTTCCAAATCGAGATGATTTTTGAGCAGGCTGATAATCCGACCAAGTAATACCGCCTCAATTTCTGCGCCATCAGTTGTTAATAAAGTTCCTTGAGTCATTTGGTCAGCATTTTGCTGATATTTTGCTTGGATTAAGCCAATAGCACGATATTGCCGAGGATGAGAAGGGGGGGGGATTGGTTGTTTCCGTTCCGAAGTTGGCTGTAATTGAGAACTGGGCGAGACAGAATCTTGAGATTGATTGGTCATGATAGATCCAGTCGATTGATGGACAGCAGTATGAGGTAGATTGGATTTTTCCGAATTATCTTGAGCCGAATTCATAGAGCGATTTGATAGCGCAAACGTGATTAATAGATGCGGTATGGCGATAATGCCTAGCCGATGGATCTAAAAGAAGTAGGAGATATTTAATTTTGTTGTCCGAGAAATCATATTTTATACTCTTACGGAATTTAAAATAACCTATAGTTTTTATCTGTTTTAATCAAGTTGGCTTCTGTGTTTAGAATAAACGATACTAGTTTAGTCTAATGACCTCAATAAACAAATCAAGTATAATCTGCTGATCGTAATTTGGTGATAAGAGCATGAAGAAAAAGCGTAGTGGTTGGATTTATCTAGTTTTAGGCATGATGTTGTTTTCTCTCATAACCGTTTCCGCGCTTCCTTTAGTGGGTAGTGTGGTTGAGGGACAGCAGTTTGCTCAAGATCCGAACCAAGAAGTAATTACTCTTTCCAAACAAGAGCTAGACATGCTTGAAGCAGAAGCTTCTGGCTATCAGAAAGTTTTAGAACGAGAGCCAGATAACGATACGGCTTTGAATGGCTTATTGAAAATAAGGTTACAGCAAAAAGATATTGCTAGTGCGATCGCTCCTTTAGAAAAGTTAGCAAAAATTCATCCCGAGCAGACTGAATATAGTACTTTGCTCGCCCAGGCAAAGCAGCAGCTTGAAGATTATGAAGGAGCAGCCGCAGCATATAAAGAAGTATTGGCAGAACATCCAGGAGATATTTATGCTCTGGGGGGTATTACTAATCTTTATTTAACTCAAGAACTGCCTGAAAGAGCGATCTCCCTACTCAAAAAGACCATCAGACTAGCGGAAAAAGCCGATAGTCCCCAAAATATCTCCATCAATCGCGAAGCCGTTGAGCTACTGCTAGGAGAGCTATATACCACCCAAAAACGTTATGGAGAAGCGATCGCCCTCTACGATGAATTAGCACAGCTAAATCAGACAGATTTTCGTCCGATCCTGGCTAAAGCTCTCGTGTTAGAGAAAAAAGGGGACTTGAGTGCTGCCCAGCCCTTGCTGCAAAAAGCTTACGTTGCTGCACCTGAAGAATACAAAGATCAAATCGGCGGCGAAATGGAACGATTGATTCAAGGAATTAAGGCGGCAGAGTCGGACAATCCAGAATAGAAGGCACAAGACACAAGGCAGAAGTTAGAAGTTAGGGAAACGCTAGATGCTATTTACTCTGTCGCTCTCAACCACCTATAGTTAACAACAATAGGTATTATTTTTTGAGTGATAAACAAGCTGGTGGAAGGAAAACGGGAAACTTGGGCAAATTGGGCATCATATCATCTGTTGAAGTGGTCGCTAGTTAGTCCTGCATTACATATTTATTTTCGGCTGAAGATTCATGGGGCAGAAAATGTCCCGTCTTCAGGAGGAGCGATCGCCGTTAGTAATCATGCTAGCTATTTTGATCCGCCTATTTTGTCTAATTGTGTCGGTCGTCCTGTGGCTTTTATGGCGAAAGAAGAACTGTTCAAAATTCCCGTATTTAAGCAGGGTATTCAGCTTTATGGAGCATATCCTGTTAAGCGAAATACAGGCGATCGCGCTGCTCTGAGAGCCGCTGCTAAGGCGATTAATTCAGGGTGGATTGCTGCGGTTTTTTTACAGGGACAGCGCTCAAAGAATGCCAGAATCACCGATCCTAAATTGGGCGCAGCCTGGATCGCGGCTAGGGAACAAGTTCCGTTGCTACCGATTAGCCTCTGGGGAACAGAAAAGATTTTGACCAAAGGTTCGGTACTACCCAAACCAGCCGCAATTACCGTCAGAATCGGCGAAATTATTGCTCCGCCAGCCTCGTCCCAAAAAGAAGAACTTCAGGCGGTGACGCAAAAGTGTGCCGCAGTGATTAATTCCCTGCACGATCTAGGACGGTAATCTTAAATTAAATAATTAACCTACTACCTACTAAGTAGAGAGACATGAAAAAAAGAAAGTATGTAAAGATAATCAAAGCTAAAGATTAGATGGATAGTCGTAATGGGAGCAAGGCTCAAAAATATTC
>JBCCNG010000580.1:0-3203 GCA_039025955.1 Cyanobacteria bacterium P01_C01_bin.72
GAATTAAGCCGTCTAAATTTAGAAGTAGGTTCAACGCTGCCTAAACAGTGGCAGGCTGAGTCAAAAGCCCGTGCTAACTATTGCCGAAAGCGAATTAATTTTCTCCAATCCAGAGAGCTTGAGAGGCTTGAAATAATAGTAAAAGATGGTTTAACAGTCTTTTACCGTGTTGGGGAAGCTTTAGCCGAAATTTGCGATCGCCAATTATACAAACAGCAAGGCTACTCAGATTTCCGTGAGTATCTAAAAGAGCGCTGGAATATGGGCAAGTCAAGAGCATACCAATTAATTACTTCAGCAGAAGTGATGAATAATCTCAAAAGTGTCCACCATGGTGGACAATTACAATTGCCAGACAGTGAAAGAGTTGCTAGGGAAATTGCCAAAGTCCCCCCAGAAAATCAAATAGGAGTATGGAGAACTGCTGTACAAGAGTATGGCGAAAATCCCACCGCAAAGGAAGTTAAGGCAGTAGTCAGTGATTTCCAGAATCAAGAGCAAAATAATTCTCCTTCTCCAGAAGACAAACAAGCTGTCCAGACAAGCCAATCTAACTGTCCAGATAAGGAATCTACTGTCCAGACAAGCTGTCCAGATTTGCAGCCAAAAAGCATTGTGGAGGGGTACGAAGTTGATCAGTTAATCAGGATTAACACTCCAAGCGATCGCCCTGATAAACGGCTGGTAGGTCACTGCGGTAGCGTGGGGATTGTTACACAGGTGCTTGATAACTCAATAAACATCAAAATATTTAATCATCATTTTAATAACGTGTCTCCAAACGATGTAACTAGTTTGATGGAAGGGCGATCGCCATTAATTACCCTCGCTCCTTCGATTGAGGATTACAAGAAATTATTAATCAGTTTTGACAGCAAAGAAGACATTATCAAAGCGGCGATCGCTGCTCAGAGTTTAAAACTATGACACCAGAACAATTTAAACAATGGTTTGCAATCCAAGAAAGACAGGCGATCGCTAATCAAATGAGAATCAAGCAAGGAGGATTGGGACAACATCCCAATGTAATTCAATGACAATGAATCTATCAGAACAGGAAGTGAGAGCAATTGTCCGCGACGAGCTACGTAATATGGTTGGGGCAAGTAATTCGCCAGATATAAAGTACTTGCCGACAGAAAAGGCTTATAAATATCTGGGCTACAACAAACCCAATCAACTACGAGAATTAGTCGCCAACGGTACACTTCGGCTTGGTAAAGAAGTTCAGGATCGTAGAAATTCTGACTCGCACTACAGTCGATATTTTTTCAATATGCCAGCTTGTGAAAAGCGTTTAAACCTACCATCAGAAAAACGTGGAGCTTAAAAACAACCAAGATATTATTTATCAAACTGAAGGTTGTGGGGGTTTTGGGCGATCGCTTCTCTGCATTAGTAATTGATAAAAACGATCTTCCTGATTTTCGTTAATCCAACGTTTGTAAGTTCTATTGTGGGTTGCCGTGTCATGTGCCATAAGTCGAGCAGCCATAGAATCAGGCATAAAGCCCATAGCTCGGATTGCCCAACAGTGTCTCAAATCTCCAGGCTTACATAGCTGATACCTTCGAAACTGCGTTGATACACGGTGTCCCAAATCTTTGTTATTTTTTGCAGAAACTTTGGGCAATGAAACAGGTTTAGCCAATTCCCATTGTTCATACCACTCTGGATACAAACACCAAATCCTGCGAGTGCCATAGTGATCCTTGCGGTAGGTGCTGACTAAATGTCCTGGTGGTTGTTTTAAACTATCTAGGTCAACATAAAATAATTCATGATTAGATACTCCATAGGCAGCCATAATTGCAAACGCTCTTTGCCAATGAGGATTTTTTATTGAGTGATAGTAGTCTACTATTTGTTCGTCAGTTGGTAACTGGCGATCTCCTACCAGATGGTTATAGTTGCCTTTGTACTGATTAAACTTACATTCAAGATTTGCAAACCGAGCCAAAGCATTACAGGCATTAACAGCACGGACGCGATTTCTACTATCTGGTTCAGTTGATAAAACTATTTCTAAAAGAACTTCTTCCCCAAAAGGGCGATCGTTTTCAGCCCGTTTGTAGATACTCAGATAATCACCATCCCAGGTTGTTTGGGTCTTACTGTTGCGAGATTTACGATTAAAGTAATCCTCCTGAAACTCATTAACCCAATACCCATAAGTTCCAAGATCAGCATGGCGATCGCTCCACTCATTCCAACTAAATTCTTTCAAAGCCAATTGGCTAGCTAGCTTCTGAGCTTTCTTTTCAGCAACCTGTATCCCCGCAGCGTTACAGTAAATGCCTAGACTCAAATATTGCTGTTTATTACCGTTGCCACCTTTACTGGGTAGATTCCCCCGTAGGCTTAGTCTTTGTCCGCGTTTACAAATAACTATTCCTGCATTCGACTCTTTTAATCTGCTGTTTGCAGCATGTAATTTTTCGTTCATGTCTGAACTAAATCTGAACTAAATTTTAATTACGTCTAACGATCTTTATATACTTTCAGCGACGTTACAAACATCGCTAGACGCAACACTATCAAATGCAAAAAAGCTGAAACCCTTTGAAATATATAGTGTCAGAGGGGAGACTTGAACTCCCGACCCTCGGCTTATGAGTCCGATGCTCTAACCAACTGAGCTACTCTGACGTATCCGACACGAATATTAATATAGCAAAAAACATGTACTTAAGTAAAATTTATTCTTGATTGCTATTGCTGCAAATTTGCATTTATTCTCTATTAACTGTTGACATTATGCCTTTATAGTGCTTTGCTTGTTACCAGATAAATCATCTAGAAACTGCTGACGCTGAAACTGATAACCGTCTCCCAAGAAATCGATAATTTGCGTTGTGTCTTCCAGTGCATTTTGTAAACAGGTAGATGCACCAGGAGAAGGAGTTATATTAAAAATAATGCGATCGCCCTTGATTTTAGCTTCTCCCATCTCTAGGGCTTGGGTTTTGAGATTGACAATTTGGGGTCTAACTCCGCCATAACCCCTAGCATAAGTTAAATCTTGGAGCTTGATAGAAGGAATAATCTTCTTGGCTTCTTTAATAAACAGCCTTTTTCCTATCAGAGGAAAATCATAGACAAAATTTAGCGCAATATACTTAAAGATGCCAAGAAGATTATTCCTTCTATCAAGCTCCAAGATTTAACTTATGCTAGGGGTTATGGCGGAGTTAGACCCCAAA
>JBCCNG010000581.1:0-3180 GCA_039025955.1 Cyanobacteria bacterium P01_C01_bin.72
CGACTGATAGCGTTGGTTAATTGCCCCTAACAGCATTTTGTCTAGCACCTGACCTAACTGTTTGCTAATCGGCTGACTTAGATAGTGTCGCCAATTCCAGCTATTCTCATTGCTGTCAAAAAGATTAAACGGATGCACGTTAGTCAAAAGATGGACACAGGTAACCCCCAAGCTATAGATGTCGCTGGCAAATACGGCTTTGCCTTTTAGCTGTTCGGGGGCAGTATAGGCTGCCGAACCAATTACCGTCCCCGTCTTACTTGCCATCGCTTCTGTAACTACCTTGGCTGCACCAAAATCCACCAAAGTTAAGGAATTATCCCTGTGACTGCGAACAATATTTTCGGGTTTAATATCCCGATGAATTACATTATGGTCATGAATAAATTGAATTAGCGGTAAAAGATACAGTAATAGCTCTCGAATCTTGCTTTCATTCCAGCCGCTTTCTTGAGCCAGATTAGTACCGCCAATAAACTCTTGAACCAAGTACTGTTCATTCTCTTCAACAAAATAATCGATCAAAGTTGGAATGTGAGGATGTTTCCCCAACACTTCTAGTCTTTGAGCTTCTTGTTTAAATAACTCCCCAGCCTTTGCTTTACTCTTGTGATGCGGCTCGATCCAAAACTGCTTAATTGCACAATAAGGCTGCTCTGCTTTTGATTGATCGATCGCTTTAAAAGTTCGACCAAAACTACCCTGTCCCATCAACTGCAAGACTCGATAGCGATTTTGTAACAGTAAATTAGAGCCGCAATTATCACAGGCGATCGCATTTCCCTTGTTCTCTGGCTGCGTACAGTCTCGATGCAAACAGTAACAGCTATTAGTCTCTGTAGATCCCTTCATAATTCCTTTTTCTCCCTGCTAGTCTTGGCTAACTAGCGATCGCTAATATTCCTGACAATTTTCATATTAGGAATGTAGCTACCCATAGGACAATCGGGAAAAGTCGGATTTAGTCGGGAGTTTTGGAGAATAGTTAGAGCTGTTAGGACAGTTTATTGAAAGCGATTGCCTAATTGCAAGTCAAACTCTTAAAATTACTCCATGTTTGCTAAAGCTTTTTCTAATAATTTCGGAGTCAGAAATCCAGGCGATAATACAAAATCGTGAAACTTCTTGAGGCTGAATTCTTGACCGAGAATTTCTTGAGCTTGCGATCGCAATTGCCAAAGCTGTTGAGAACCGTAAAAGTAAGCTGGTGCTTGACCTGGAAATCTATTAATGTAGCGTTCAATCTCTTGTTCAGCAAAAAAGAGAGAAAATCCCGCATCTAGCGTCAAAACTTTTAACGCTTCAGCAGTGGTTATTTTCCCCAGTTGAAGTTCGGGTTCGAGAAATGCCCGCGCCGCACGAAGTAATTGAAACTTCAGAGACATAAATTGCCCCTCAATCGGTAAGTAGGGTCGCATGAGTGCCTCTGCATAAGTTGCCCAACCTTCAACACTGGTAGCATTAGCAGCAAAATCAGTCCGCGCCCGAGACAATTTTTGGTTTTTGATTATGGCGTGCTGTAGGTCGTGTCCTGGTCTGACTTCATGAACTGTTAGCGTCCATGACATGGCAGGATTGGTGAAGTCATTGTATGCCTGAGCTTTTTTTTGCTCTTGAAATACGGGAATCACAAAGGTGCGGGAATCAGCTTCGTAGAGAGGGACGGGAAAATTCCGCTTTTCTGACGCTGTAGCTAAACGAATGTTGAATTTATTTTGAGGTAAGGTAACTAAATCTTCGCGTTTGAGAATGGCTTCAAGTTCTTTAGCCCGCTGTTGATAGAGATTTAGGGTTTCTGAGGCGGAAAGTTGCTCTTGTTTTAGGATTTGAATCAAATCTTGATAGTCAGATATCTCTAGCCCCTTTTGCTGGGCAATATTTTGCGCCATCTGCTCCATTTGCTGTTGTACCTGAGTAAAAACAAGATGAGCTTGTTCGATTAGTTCTTCTGGGGATACTTCTATGCCCTGCTGTTCTAGTCTCAAAGTGTATAGTTCTTTGGGAAGACGAAACTGCGTTTTCACCTGGGCTAAAACTCTACTGCGCACAAATGTTTCGTAATCAAATAGCTGTGTTTTCAGTGCTGCATATGCATCTTCATAGTCTGGAACTTCTTGCTCTTTTAAAAAAGTGAGAATTTTAAAGACCTGATCTGCATTGTTTTTGAGGCTTTCTTTGAGCTGAGCTGCAGGAGGAAGTATAAATTCAGGTTGCTGAAGTTGAGCGTTAATCGCCTTTTCGACAGTCGTTGTAAGTGCAGTTGTGTTTGCTTCAAGTCCTGCGTATTGTTTTAGCTGAGTGAGTATTTTCTGTTGCCATTCAGAAGACGATTCGCTCTCATTTGCCGTATTTCTGAGGCTGTTGAGAATAGCTTTGCTTAAATCAACATACGGCACACGATATTTTTGTTCAAGCTGATCTCTTCGCAAAGTTTGTTGTCCAGTCTGGAGCATAATTTCCAAATCAAAACGCAGCTCGGAATTCTGGGCTAGGGTCAGCTGTCCTTCTCAAGTCTGTACGGCACTCAGTATACTTTTTTGCCTACAGGATTCAAAGACGGGATTGATTTTGCTTAAGGTAGAGGGGACGGTTAGTTGTGACTTACAGTCCGCTGCGGCGATCGCTTTATCTAAAAGTTCGGCAGACATATTACTACGCCTGATCCAATCTGGGGACTGAGCAGTGATGACGCTGGGAGATGCGGCGATTACAATGCAGCAAGTAATTAGGGCGATAACATAATACCGTAGGCGCAACCTCATCTTGCTCAAGCGATTCATAGAGAGAAGAAATCAAATATTGTTGGGCAACGATAGCTAAAGCAATCCTAGCGATTAGAAAAGAAAATTTTGGCTAAGAACAATACCTTGGCATAAGTTCAACAAAACGGTTATAACTTACTAATCTAATTCTGCTCGCTTTTTTCCCGACTTGATAGCATGGATAAAATCTCTCAAATCATCGAGAATTAATTTCCCAATGCGTGCAGTTCTATTGTTAATTGACTCGCTAATTCCAATCGCTTTGCGGATTAGATGAGCCAAGCATCTTTGACGTTTTTTTCGATGGCGATAAGTACCATAACCATCTATTTTCAATCCCAGTTCTGTTTTTTCTAGTTCCAAGACTTGATGTCCCATATAGGGTTTGGTCTCATAGGTCATGGATGCTTGATTGCAA
>JBCCNG010000582.1:0-3178 GCA_039025955.1 Cyanobacteria bacterium P01_C01_bin.72
TTCTGGGATAAAACTAGCGGTACTTGGATCAATGTTTTTACCGTAATTTTAGGTACTAGTTTAGGTCTGTTACTCAAGGATATTATCTCAACTAAAATACAAACTATTATTACTCAAGGTATTGGTTTACTTACTCTCTGGATTGGTATTAGTATGGCTAACAGCATGGCAGAGGTGGAAGCGGGGGGGGTTAATGGTGCGATTTTAGGACTACTAGCGATCGCTTTGGGTGGCGTATTAGGAGAACTCTTGAGCATTGAGGATAAATTAACCGTATTTGGAGATTGGCTCAAGCAAAAATTTAAAGGACAGGGATTATTTACAGAGGGATTTGTTGCCAGCAGCCTGTTATTTTGTGTTGGTCCTTTGACTCTGATTGGTAGTTTTAATAATGGCTTAAGTGGCGACAATACCTTGCTAACTTTAAAGGCAACTATGGACGGTATCACCTCTGTTGCTCTAGCAAATATTTACGGCATTGGTGTGGGTTTCTCGGCAATAATTATTTTGACTTATCAAGGAGGTTTGTCTCTCTTAATTGGCTCTGTTGCTAGCGCTGCACCCGAAGCAGAAAATAGTCCTTACTTATTAATTATTACTGGTATTGGTGGCTTGATGATTATGGCAATTGGCTGTAACTTACTAGAAATAGCGAAGATTAGAGTAGCTTCTTTCTTACCAGCGATCGCTCTAGCACCATTAGTTTATTGGGCTGCTAGTTCACTGCTAAATTAAACAATTCTCATGTGTCCGAGATCACAGTCTGTGTATTTGAACTAAATTATTATTTGAATATAAATACGGATATAAATACCGCCAGCCAAAGACAGATAAAGTTGCTGGCATATAGGCTCACTCTCAATACTACTAGACATGAATTTTACCAGGGATGTTGTTTACAGCATCCCTCTTGTTTTTTGAGTCTATGTGTTAATTTTTCCGCGTTGCTGAATCAAATCACCAATTCTCTAGCTAGTTATGGAGCAAGTTAGTTATGGAGCAAGATTATCTAATGCCTTAATGATCTCGGCAGGCTCTAATCTTTGAGTATAGTCGGCGTTAGCAAAACTATAGGCGACCGTGCCATCAGCAGCTACAACATAAGTAGCGGGGAGTGGTAGCTCAAAAGTCGAGTCGCCATTATGAGCAGGAATATCAATGCCGAAGTTATTGTAAATTGGTCGGAGAGATTCTGGCAAAGTGAATACTAAACCAAGTTGCTTGGCTAAAATATTACCGCGATCGCTCAAAACTTCAAAAGAAAGCTCATTTTTTTCCTTGGTAGACAGAGAAGTATCAGGAGTCTCAGGAGAAATAGCCACTAGAGTTGCACCTCTGGCTTGGATCTCTGGCAATGCTTCTTGCAGGGCGCGTAATTCTAAATTGCAGTAAGGACACCAACCACCACGGTAAAAAGAAATGATCACCGCACCTTGATTTAATAAGGATTCTAGGGCAATTTCTTGACCTACTGCATTGGGTAAAGTGAAGTTGAGCATTTTTTGCCCTGTAGCAATACTCTGTTCGGTAATCTTGCTATTGATCAAGTCAGTAGTCGCTTGAGCCATTAACTTTTTGATTGATTCTGGCTGACTAGCTTTGAATTTGGCTTGATACTGGTTTAGTTCTTGAGTCAGGTTCATAATTAGCTTTGACTTTAGCTTGCTTATTCCAATATTGAAAAACAAAATGAGAAATGTCTGAGAACTAAATAAATCAAGTATTAAACATTGAGATTGAACATTAAACATTGAGCATCATAGAATCCCCTGACTAGTTAGCTAAATCAGACAAGAAAACTTCACCAATAATAGCTTTTTGGTTGATGCAGTTAATTCTATCTTCCCCAGTATAGAAAACAGCACTAGGAATAGTTTTAGCATGGGTATCATCCAACTGTAGCGACTCAGCAACAGCAACGTTAAGCTTCAACTTCTCGACAGACTGATAGGAATCATCTTTACTGCTGTAAATACCCCATTGACGATCCGACTTTTCCCGTTAAGTCTGAAACGAAGGCTAACAAGGCATTATAGGCTGGAGAAGATTTTCAGGTATGGTTAACGGCGTGTGCAACTTTTTGCCATTCATTTGACATGCTTATTTCCGATAAGGTCTAAAGAGTAATAAATAACTGACCTTACGCAGTATGTATCAAAAGCTAATGTTGTCACTAAAGGGATGCTTCGCATCCTGCGGCGCTCAAAGCCAAAGGCTTCCAATCGCAGACGTTATGGCGCTTCGCGGCTGCGGGCAGTAAGCGCCGCCTACGCATATTAGTTGCACTCATTGTTCACAGATCAACTACTGCTTCAGCGATCAATTTATCAGCCAACAATCATTTCTAACCTGTCAAACAATCTATTGCTGATTATACAAAATTCTTGATTTGTCAAATTCAACCAGCTTTTCTGTTACCTTCTGACATATAGTGGTTTGTAAAAAAATTCAGTTAAAAAGCGAGTCGATTGTCAATAAGAAAATATCATGACGAAAACGTAGGTGTTTTAGCGATCAAAAATATTTTTAGCACTGTAGTCCCTAAAGCCACATCGATCATAGCTTGAAACCGTTAGATTTAAGTTATCTTTTCTAACTTATTTTTCTTTGTTAAGCAAAGTAAAGTATACAAATTACTAAGCTATTTCTAGTTTGCTAAAACGAGTGCTCATAGTAGACGTAATAAGTGCGAAGTTGCTTTTAAACCAGATTCAAACTAAAGGGGAGCACTTACGCGTACAAATGCCCCTAGTCCACAGTCATAAAAGATGGCTAAAAGCTTTTGAATAAAAGCGAACGCGCCCGTAATAAAACAGGAGATAGTAAATTAAGAGAATAGTAATAATCGAAACATGTATGGAGCTTGACAGATTCATAAGATCCTTAACTTGTCACAATTAGGCGATCGCTCAGACCTGCGAATTCTAATGTAAAAAATGACGAGTACCGCTTAACACCATAACCAAACCTAGCTCATTCGCTGCGGTGATCGAATCTTGGTCGCGGATTGATCCCCCTGGCTGAATGATAGCACTGATACCTGCCGCTGCTGCGGTACGTACAGAGTCGTCAAAGGGAAAGAAACCATCGCTAGCCAACACTCCTCCCTGAGCCTTTTCTCCTGCTTGCTCTAATGCAATTTTGACTGCGCCGACACGATTCATCTGTCCCGCACCAA
>JBCCNG010000583.1:0-3176 GCA_039025955.1 Cyanobacteria bacterium P01_C01_bin.72
CAATTATTAAGATTTTCTTCTCAACCTTAATCTGGGTCTTTTCGGGTGGATTTTGACTTAATTTGCTCTCGAAAAAGCTTGGTGTTCAAAAACCGTCAAACTATTGTATTGTCTAGGTTCTGTCGCTTGCTGGGAGCTTGTTGTCTCTCAACCGCGCATTTACCAATATAGGGACATTCCCAACCTCTGTCAACCCCTTTCTGGAAATTATTTGGAATTTATTTTCTAGATGCTTCCCAAAGTCACTCATGATATGGTGTTTGGGCAGATAATTTATCAGTATTTTTTTATGTCTTTGTCTTTCCAGGAAATTGTTGCTACTTTAAACAAGTTTTGGAGCGAACGCAACTGTATCATCGTTCAACCATATGATACGGAAAAAGGAGCAGGAACAAAGAATCCTAGTACTTTTCTGAGGGCTTTGGGTCCCGAACCCTGGTCTGTGGCATACATTGAACCCTGTAGAAGACCCACCGATGGTAGATATGGCGAGAATCCGAACCGCTTTCAACATTATTATCAATACCAAGTGCTAATCAAACCATCTCCTGACAATATACAAGAGATTTATTTGGATTCTTTACGAGCTTTGGGCATTAATCCTGAAGATCACGATGTTCGCTTTGTAGAAGATAACTGGGAGGACGCAGCAGTTGGTGCTTGGGGAGCTGGCTGGGAAGTTTGGCTAGACGGAATGGAAGTGACGCAGTTTACCTATTTTCAACAGTGTGGTGGTCTTGACTGTAATCCTGTATCGATTGAAATTACCTACGGCTTGGAAAGATTGGCAATGTATTTGCAAGATGTAGACGCGATTACCAAAATTCGCTGGAACGATCGCCTGAACTACGGAGATATTTTCCTACAGGCAGAGATTGAGCAGTGTACCTATAATTTTGAAGCTTCTGATCCTGACTTGTTGTTTAATCTCTTTAGTCTTTATGAGCAAGAAGCAAAACAACTGATTGAACGTGGTTTGGTAATTCCTAGTCTGGACTATGTGCTGAAGTGTTCCCATAGTTTTAATTTACTAGATGCTAGAGGTGTAATTGCCGTTACCGAGAGGACAAGGTACATTGGCAGAATTCGCAGTATGGCACGACAGGTAGCGCAGCTTTATCTTGAACAGCGAGAAAGCCTAGGTTTCCCGCTGCAAAAAGTCAACTAGAATTTACGGCAGAGAGTTTGCTGCACTGAATCATTATTGAAACCTATGCCACTGAATCTATGCTCTGAGGACTCAATGTCAATCATTGAGAATGAATAATAAAGAAGCTATGATGAAAATTCTCAAAATATTTTCATTTATAAGCCGTATATAATTATTATGAATAGCCAATTGAGCAGGTTTTCTCGACGTATTTTTCTGGGTATGGCGACAGCAGTTTTGGTTGTTGCCTGTAACACTCAAGTAGAACAGCCTCAAGGAGAGAAATCAGAAAACGCAACAGTAGACAAGGGGCCGGTTAATATTTATTCTTCTCGTCACTACAATACAGATGATCAGCTTTATGACGGTTTTACAGAAAAAACAGGAATCAGCATTAATCTGATTGAAGGTAAAGATGACGAGCTAATCGAAAGAGTTAAAAATGAGGGAGCAAATAGCCCTGCGGATATTTTAATTACCGTTGATGCAGGACGTTTGTGGCGGGCTGCGGAGGCGGATATTTTTGCGCCAGTGGAATCGGCAATATTGGAAGAGAAGATTCCTGCTAATTTACAAGACCCCAATAATCTCTGGTTTGGTTACAGCAAACGGGCGCGAGTAATTATTTACAATAAAGACAAAGTAGACCCCAGTCAGCTTTCTACCTATGAAGATTTAGCCGATCCTAAGTGGAAAGACAAATTTATTGTTCGTTCCTCTAGTAATATCTACAATCAATCTTTGGTAGCGGGAATGATTGAAGAAAAGGGAGAAGCAGCGACAGCCGAATGGATCGAAGGATTGGTGAACAACTTTGCGCGGACACCTCAAGGAAACGATACTTCGCAAATTGAAGACGTGGCGGCAGGAGTGGCAGATTTAACCCTAGCCAATACCTATTATGTAGCAAGATATGCCGATAATCCTGAAGTATTTGACAAGGTCGGCATCTTTTATCCTAACCAAGAAGGTCGAGGCACTCATGTGAATATTAGCGGCGCAGGGTTGTTAAAAAATGCTCCCAATCAAGAAAATGCGATCGCTTTTTTAGAGTATCTTGCTAGTCCAGAGGCGCAGGAGTTTTTTGCTTTGGGCAACAATGAATATCCTGTGGTAGAGGGTACGCCAGTTAATCCTGTAGTAGCTGAGTTTGGCGAGTTTAAAGATGATACGACAAACGTCTCTTCCTATGGGAAAAACAATGCTGATGCGGTTAAGATTATGGATCTCTCAGGATGGAAATAATCAACCTACTCAGATAAACAAATGAAACGATTTCTCGGTGTGACAGCTTTGACGGGGGTTTTGCTGGTGGGAGGCACGATGATAACCCTGTCATCTGCCCAGGCAGAATCGCCTTTAACGATAGTTTATCCACCATCTCAGCACGAAACGAGCGCCGAGAAAATCTTTTTTATTGGCACAGGTTCTCCAGATCTACCCGTGCTAATTAATAATCAGGAGGTAGATAACCGTAGTGCATCAGGTCATTTTGCCCCCAGTTTGCCTTTGAATATGGGAGAGAATATCTTTGTCATTCGTCAAGCAGATAAAAAAATCAGGCTCAACATTACTCGCGTTAGTAATCAGCCAGAAATTCCCCAGGACTTTGGCTTTGCCCCTGATTCTTTGACTCCAGCGGTAGATATTGCCCGTATGCCTGATGAGCCAGTTTGCCTAAGTGCGATTGCGCCACCCAATGCGAAGGTTTCAGCGCAAATCGGCAGCAGTAAAATCTTGCTCATGCCCCAAATAAGCTCAGTTGAGCTACCTGCTAATTCTGCCGTATTAACATCGGAAGCAATAGCTAAAAATAAGTCAGGTATCAGCCATTATAAGGGCTGCACCGTATTAAATATTCCCCGTAGCTATGGTAAACCAGTATTTACCCTCGAACAGGACGAGCGGCAGATTACCCAGTCAGGTCAGGGAGCAATTACAGTTCTCTCTCCCAAGGATTTTAGGGTAGTTGAAGTGATCGCCGATGCTGGGGTAGCACGGACGGGAGCTAGTACTAACTTCTCTC